>JBDNAO010000556.1:0-3013 GCA_039768375.1 Desulfobacterales bacterium
AGACAGAAATTTTCATGGCTTTCCTTTTCTGTCCGGTTTGTGCCGGTTCGGCAGAGCAGCATGTGCTAAGAGGTATGAATATCCCGACGACATCCGGCTTCTCCGGATCGAACACCAGATTAAGCTTTTAAGAGTATCTTCATGATCGCGTGCAGTCGAAACCAATGCATTCAGATCGCTCATAATCGGTCAGTTCTGCCCTCCTCGGTCTGTGAGCATAGATGGACCCGACAAACCGAGAAGGGCGTGCTTTAGGACCGGACCACTGGCGAATCCCTTGTTGGAGGGAGGTCCGTTCGGTGATGAATTGAGCAAGGAGCATGCCACGCGGGCGGCAGGAGGGATGATGATTCAAATGTACAACTATATAGGGCAAATCGGAGAAAAAAGACCGGCAGGACCGATAGGTTTATGGAGCGGTAGGCGAGATAACAGTGCAAGCTGCAATGTTACCGGCGGCTGCGTCCGTCCGAATCGGGCACATCGATACCGAATGCTTTGATTTTGCGGTACAGCGTGCTGACGTCGACGCCCAGGTCTCGGGCAGCCAGCTTCCGATTGCCGCTGCGCCGCTGCAGGATTTCGCTGATCAGCAGTTTTTCCATGGTCCGCAGGCTCATGGGGCTGAGACCCTCGACCGAAGTATGAGGGCCCATGCGCAGTTCCGGCGGCAGATGATGAAGTTCGATAATGCCCCCGCGGCACAGGACGAAGGCCTGCTCGATGATGTTTTCCAGTTCGCGGACATTGCCCGGAAAATCGTGTTCCATGAGGCGGGCCATAGCTTCGACGGAAACACCGGCGATATCTTTGTCTTGAAGGCGGTTGAATTTGGCAACGATATGGTCCGTTAGCAGCGGAATGTCTTCCCGGCGCTGACGCAATGACGGAAGTACCAGGTGAATAACCCGAATGCGATAATACAGGTCGTCGCGAAACCGGCCGTTCTGAACGAGTTTGGCCAGGCTACGGTTGGTCGCGGCGACGACCCGTACATTTACCTGCAGCGGTTCAACCGCTCCCAAAGGCTCGACGATCCGATCCTGCAACACCCGCAGCAGTCGAACTTGAAGGGCCGGCGAAATATCACCGATTTCATCCAGGAAGATCGTTCCGCCATCGGCCAGCGTAAAGCGCCCCGGTTTATCACGTTTGGCATCCGTGAAGGCCCCGGCTCTGTGCCCGAACAGTTCGCTTTCCAGCAGCGTGTCCGGTAAGGCGGCGCAGTTCACCGGAACGAACCGCTTTTTGCGACGCGGCGACAGATTGTGGATGGCGCGGGCGAACAATTCCTTGCCCGTTCCGCTCGGACCCTCGATCAACACCGTGCTGCTGCTGTCGGCGATTTGGGGCAATAGTTCGAACAGGCGCACCATTGACGGACTGCGGCCGACGATGTCCTCGAATGTGTAGCGATTCTTGAGCTGTTTCTGCAGTTGTTCCACCTGGCTGAGATCCTGAAAGGTCTCGACGCCGCCGATGACCTTGCCGTTGTCATCGCTGAGAATGGCCGTTGAAATGCGGATGGGGACACGCTGCCCTTGACGATTGATGATGTGGGCCGTGGCATTCACAACCGGCTTGCCGGTGTGAAACGTCTGCCGTAGGGCGCAGTCCTTTTCACATACATTGGCGTGAAACACATCCCAGCAGGCTTTGCCAAGTGCTTCGCTGCGAGTCGTTCGCGTGATCCGCTCGGCGGCGCGGTTAAACGAAGTAATCCGCCACTCCATGTCAACGGTGAACACACCTTCGTTGATTGAATCCAGAACGACGTCGCGGACCCGCTTTTTGGTGTCATCGATCATTTTTTACGGCCTCGCAGTGCTAAGGTTTAATTCGTGCATTTTACATTACTTTTAATGGCCAAAACTTGCATATTGCAATAATAGTGTCAACAATTTGTTTGACTCTTATATGTCAACATGTCCAAAATCCGGGACATGCTCAAACTTTACGGAATTGGCATGGCGATTGCTGCTAAAGCTGTCCATGAGGATCGCTATTGCGCATTGGCAAGACCGCATTTCGCCCGTGTTTGATGTCTCCGACAGGCTGCTGCTGATCGACATTGAAGAGGGCCGAGAATTAAAGCGGAAGGACAACGTGCTGAACTGCCGCGGGCCGTTTGAGAGGGCCCGGGAGGTTTACTGCCTTGGTGTGCAAGTCCTTTTGTGCGGAGCTGTTTCGCGACCACTGGAAACCGCTCTTCTCAGCACCGGGGTTCGGGTCATCGGTTTCATATGCGGCGGTTCGGAGGACGTATTAAATGCTTACATAAATGGGCGTCTGGACGATAAATGCTTCCAGATGCCCGGTTACGGCGAAAAGAGAACAAAAAAGACGATGCCGGGGTAACGACTTAATGAAGGCGAATGCGTCGATGAGCGAGAAATGGAACTCGATGCAAAAACTCGAAGAAAGGAGCAAGCGACGATGTTTGAGATTATTCTCGTTGCATTAGACGGTTCGGAGCAAAGTTTGCTGGCCTTGAAATACGCAAAGGAACTGGCAGAAACTCACCACGCCAAAATAATCATGATCCATGCCTATCCCAACACATCCGACCTGCGTGATGTCGTTGGATACGAGAAGCTGGTCTCTCAGCGCAAAAGCTTCGGTCAAAAAATTTTGGATCACGCCCGCAACCAATTGGGTGACGTTTCTTTCGAGGTGGAAGAGGATCTACTCGAAGGGCCGGCCGCCGATGCCGTGCTTGCGGTGGCGGAAGTTCGGAAAGCGGATTTAATCGTATTGGGTACTCGAGGAATGGGCAGTCTCAAAGGGGTGATCTTCGGCAGCGTCAGCAACAAGGTGATGCATTATGCTCCGTGTCCGGTGATGGTCGTTCGTTAGTTTCCGTCCATTTCAACGCACACCACCATCAAATGAAAGGAGGCTTCCATGAAAAAACCCACCATCAACTATGAAACTCTGGTCCGCATCACCAAGGCGATCTCCACGATCAGGGATCCGGAAGAAATTGTCCTGATCACGGTGGAGGGCGTCACCC
>JBDNAO010000013.1:0-4361 GCA_039768375.1 Desulfobacterales bacterium
CCTGAAAACCGGCGTCAAATGTGCCCATAAGTGCGCCGTGACCACACCACTGATATTTCTTAAGGGCCTTTAGATCTTGCACTTGCCGTGCCCGCAGTGGATTTAAGTGAATATAGCGCACCAACTCCTTGAGATACACCTCCTCTTCCCACAAAAACGACTTGGAGCGATTCTGAAACAGCTGCCCATGACGCCGATGACGCCGATTGAAAACGTAAAGGGGACAGGTAAATTATACTTGACAATCGTTGTCGCTTAATGTAAAAGCACTGCGGAATTAATAAAATTGGATCAGGAGTGATGAATTATGCCCAGAATACCACGGATGGTGATTGACGATGAGACGACGGTATATCATGTAATGTCCAGGACAGCGCTTGATGGTTTTCCATTGGGCGATATTGAAAAGGATTTCATGATAGATCTGATAAAACGCTATTCGAGTCTGTATTTCGTTGAAATTTTAGGTTTTTGCTTAATGGGAAACCACTTCCATATTTTGGTAAAAATGCTCCCCGAAAACAAATTTAGTGATGAGGAGATAAAAAATCGTTTTGTGCTGTTTTATGGTGATGAACGCATTTTCGCAGATGGACTGATTCCATCGCTACGGGAGAAACTATCATGTCTATCTGAATTTATACGTGAAATTAAGGTTGGCTTTGCCCGGTTTTACAACCGCCGTCATAACCGGCGCGGTTATTTCTGGGGCGATCGGTTCAAGAGTGTCATCGTTGAAAAGGGAGAAACCTTGATCAATTGCCTGGCCTATATTGACTTAAATCCCTTGCGCGCCGGCCTCGTGGAACGTCCGGAAGAATACCGCTGGAACTCACTTGGGTACCATGTGCAGACCAACAATCGGGACAACTTTCTTTCAACCGATTTCGGGTTAAAAGAATTCAATGTAAAAAGCAAAAAAGAACGTGTCAGGAGGTATCGCCGATATGTCTATGAAGCTGGATCGGTGAACCAGCCAGAGAAAGGCAACGTCAAGGTCATTGAGGATAAGGTGCTTGAAAAGGAGCGCCGCAGGGAGTTTGAACTCAGTCGAAGCGATCGTTTCAGATATCGTACGCGCTATTTTACGGATTCGGGCATCATCGGATCAAAGGACTTTGTAGCAGAAAATTATCAGCGGTTTAAACACCTATTTTACTCAAAGCATGTTAAGAAGCCCAAACCGATCAAGGGCTTGGAGGGGATATATTCGTTGAAGCGACTGTCTGAAATCTTCTGAAAAAAGTTACCGCAAAAAGGCTGACTACGTACACCAAATTGAACTTTCTATCTCGATTGGGCTTATAAACCCCGTCTTTTCTAAACAAAAGTAGGGGATGTGCTGGTTCTGAATTATTCCAGACGGTTCCATTCATCTGAATCCAAATTTCGACCTAATATTGACTCGACCTCACGAATCATCATGCGCAATTGGGGGACTGAAAACTCAGCGTTGGAAGGAATGCTCAAACGATAATGTCCAAAGACCATAAATTGATGCCGCGTCCCTGAAAAAGGTCCTTCAAATCCAAGCTTTCGCAATCGTTTGATAAAAACTCGTCGCTTACATGGCTGCCACGGACTCATCAGTAGGTTCCTTATTCAGATCAAATCCATCGATAACTGGAAGTGGGTGACCCAATTTCAAACCAACGAGAATCCAATCTTCAAGAGTCGACTGCAATTCGCTTTCACATTCGCGCAATGTGTTACCAAATGCAATCACTCCCTTGCATCCCGGAATTCGCCCGAAAAAGGTGTTATCCTCAAGTTTGTCATATTCTGCCTGAGACAAGGCACTTTCAATGTAGCCAGTAAGTATCGTCTTAAGCATTACGAAACTCCTTCATTATGATTCATATTAAGATAAACCTCGCTCATTAAATTATGTATTGATCAGATCTGCTGCTCAGCAAACCTCAAAAGCAGTCACATTATAAAAATATTATGTCAAAAAGACAAATAGGAAGGGGAGCACTGCCCTAAAGCGGTACTCCCCTGATAACACTGGTACGCCCGGAGGGATTCGAACCCCCGGCCTACGGATTCGAAGTCCGGCGCTCTATCCAGCTGAGCTACGGGCGCTTTATAGAGGCTTTTTGATAAGATTTTATGGGGTGAGTGATGGGACTTGAACCCACGACAACCAGGGCCACAACCTGGGGCTCTACCACCTGAGCTACACCCACCATATTCAAGTCTTATCCATTTATCAGAACCTATTCGGCATTTCAAGCGTAATCTTTTCGAGGTTTTCACAAGGTGTTGGCGCATCAATTCGGGGCAATTCCTGCCATCGATCGACTCTTCTGTCGGTGCAGATCCGTGTCGCCTGCCCGGCTGTCTCGGCTCCGAACAAACTGGGTATTGACGATGCAAGGCAGGCGAACTATAGAACAACCTTCAGAAATTTATTCGCGAAAGGATGAGGTGTGTGACTGGATTTCAAAAGTTTGTCATCAGGGCCATCCTCGGTCTGGGCTTTGCGGTCGTCGCCACCCGCATGTTTTACGGCCGGATCGACATCGCTTACATCGTCGGCTTGGCGATCATCCTGGTGGGGCTGGCTTATTTTGCCGAATACCTGCGTCATCGTAAAAATCGTTGATATCTGCCGCCAACCGATGCCGATTTACCGCACTTCTGCGCGGAATCGGCCGTTGAGAATATACGGGCACGACTGTGCTTTGTATGTCATGATTTAGAAGACGTTTCGTAGTGTTTTGCGAACTCGGGAGCTGAACCATTGAAGCAGATCATACTCGGTACGGCCGGTCACATCGATCACGGCAAGACCTCACTGATCAAAGCCGTCACCGGCACCGACACCGACCGTCTGAAAGAGGAGAAAGAGCGCGGAATTACCATCGAGTTGGGCTTCGCCTCCCTTGATCTGCCGAAGGGGCAGCATGTCGGGATCGTGGACGTCCCCGGTCATGAAAAATTCGTCAAGAACATGGTGGCCGGCGCCACCGGTATCGATATCGTGGTCATGGTCATCGCCGCTGACGAAGGCGTCATGCCGCAAACCCGGGAGCACATGGAAATCTGCACATTGCTGGGCATCAAACACGGGTTTGTGGCGCTGACCAAAATCGATATGGTCGATGAAGAGTGGCTGGAACTGGCGCTGGAAGATGTCCGTGATTTTACGGCCGGCACGTTTCTGGAGAATACCCCGATCGTGCCGGTTTCCGCTGTCAAAGAACAGGGTTTGCAGGATTTCAGCCGTGTCCTGGAAACAATCTGTAACCAGGTGCCGGAGCGCGGCATGTCGAGCCTGTTCCGGCTGCCGGTCGACCGGGTGTTCACCATGAAGGGCTTCGGCACCGTGATCACCGGCTCCCTAATCTCCGGTCGGGTGCAGGTCGGCGACACCATCATGATCTACCCGTCTATGATCACCTCCAGAGTGCGCGGGATTCAGGTCCACAACCAGTCCGTCAACATGGCCGAAGCCGGCCAGCGAACCGCCATCAATTTTCAAGGACTCGAAAGAGCCGCCATTAAGCGCGGGGAAATGCTGGCACTGCCGGGGACCCTCAAACCAAGCTTCATGGTCGACCTGCAGCTGCAGTATCTGGCCAGCAACAAGAAGCCGATCAAAAACCGCACCCGGGTCAGATTCCACACCGGAACCAGCGAGATTCAGGGCAACATCGTCCTGCTCGACCGCGAAGAGCTCTCTCCGGGAGAAAAAGCGGCGGTACAGTTGCGCCTGGATGAAGCGGTCTGCCTGGTCAAGGACGACCGCTTCGTGATCCGGAGTTATTCGCCGGTGAGGACCATCGGCGGCGGGCAGGTGCTCAACCCGATTCCACCCAAGCACAAACGCTTTAAGACCGAGGTTGTTCAGGGGTTGCAGAGCATCGCCGAACGATCGACGGAAGAGTTGATCGCTTATTATATCGACCAGACCGGACACACCGGCGTGGCCTTTTCCGATCTCGTCCTGATGACCAACATCACCGAAAAATCCCTCGAACAGCTGCTGCAGGCCCTGCTTTCCCATAAAAACGTGCTGCTCGTGGACCGCGACAGCCGCATCTACATGCACGCCAACAGCTTTCAGCAACTCAGGCAAGACCTATCCGGACATCTCGAGCGGTATCACAAAACCTACCCGCTCAAGACCGGCATGCCCAAAGAAGAGCTAAAGACCAAGCTGCCGCCGAACCTGAGTCCCAAGTTGTTCAATCTGATGATGAACCAGATGCTCAAGGATGGAGATATCCGCGTGGTGGAAGACACCGTGCATCTGGCCTCGCACACGGTTGCCCTCGGCGCCGACCAGGAAGACATCCGGGACAAGATCCTTAAAACATACAGGGAGAGCGGTCTTCAGCCCCCGTACTTCAAGG
>JBDNAO010000149.1:0-4449 GCA_039768375.1 Desulfobacterales bacterium
CAGGGATCGATGATGGCGCTGCCCATCGTCCAACGGGTGACCCACTTCAACAATTGGGTCGTGGCACACGCCCACATAGGGGTTCTCGGCTTTGCCGGTATCACCGCGTTGGGGGGCATCTATTTTTTGCTGCCGCGGATAACCGGAAAACCGATTTACAGTAAATTTCTCGCCGACCTGCAATACTGGCTGGTGCTGATCGGCATCACCGGCTTTGCAGTCGTGCTGACCATCGTCGGCCTGATCCAGGGACAGGCCTGGGCCATTGGCGAAACCATTTACCGCGTACTGCCGGAAATCCAACCGTATTACATTGCCCGGGCATCGCTCGGTTTAACCATCATGGTCGGCGCTTACATCGGTTTGTACAACATCATCAGAACAATATTCTTCAATCCAGGAGTGACGACAGAATGAAAATGACGCTGACGGCCATCGTGGCCGGTGCGATGACGATACTTGCGCTGATTGTATTGATCATGGTTTACCTGCCTTACGCCCAGCAGGACACGACGCCCTCGGAGATTTGGCGTGATCGAGGGCAGGTGGAGCAAGCCGGCCGTAAAATCTATATTGTCAACGGCTGCGTGTACTGTCACAGCCAGTCGATCCGTGCCATCGACTGGGGGCATGGGGCGGAACGCATCGCCCAGGCCGGCGATTATGTTGGCGATGAGCCCATTTTGCTCGGATCCGCCCGAACGGGCGTGGATCTTTCCCAGGAAGGCGGCGAACATCCGGACGACTGGCACATCGCCCATTTCATCAATCCGAGATACACACGGCCCAGTTCCATCATGCCGCCATTCAAGTGGCTCGGAAAGGACAAGATTATCACCCTGACCCAGTACATCCAGAGCCTGGGGTTCAAGCAGGCCGATATTCGGATGGAGAGACAGCGCTATTGGAAGCAGAAGGCCATCGAAGCTTACGAAGCCGGGCCGGATGTAAATGCCAGGTGGCTGGCCGAACAGATACCCGAGGGATGGCGCAACATTCCCAACCCCTATCCGACAACACCTGCCGGACTGCAACGCGGGCACAAAATCTATCAGGAATTTTGTCTTGGCTGTCACGGGCCTATCGGTGATGGCATGGGACCGGCCCAACCCTGGATTTACCCACCGCCCCTAAACTTTACCATTCTCAAGGGCAGGGAAATCTCCGGTGGCATCATCTACTACCAGCTCATGAACGGCATCACCGGAACCGCCATGCCGTACTTCAAGCGCGACCTCGAATCGCAGAAATTATGGGAAGTAGGGGATTACATAGCGACCTATTTCATCAACCAGAGTGACGCCAATAACGAGCCTCGCGGTATTGACGCCGCCTGGGAGCCGTGATGCAATTTGAAACTGGAAACTGGAAACTTGAAACTCGAAACTCGGAACCCGTAACGCGCAACCCGTAACCCGAAACACAAAACCATGTATTTTCCCTACTTAATCGCCTACATGGCGGCCGGGTTTGTCATCAGTCTGGTGACCTTCCTGTGGGCCCTGAATGCCGGACAGTTCAAGGACCAGAAGCGCGCCCGCTTTCTGCCGCTGGAAGGAGAGCCCGAAATGGCTCACCTGAGAGCGCCGCGCCATTACCGCATTAAGATAATTATTCTTTTTGCCCTGGCCTGTTCCGGGTTAATCGCAACCGCCGCCGTGATTGCGGTCACCGTGATAAAAGGCGGTTGAGGCCCGTCGGGTCTGCCGCCGGGCCACGGGTAAACCGCAATGCAGCGGCTGTTTTCTGTGGATGTCGATTCGATAGAGGTAAACCATGCGCTATTTTGAAATGCTCAATCTGCAACAATTTGTCCTCTACCTCTTTCCGGCCTGGGCGTTTATTCTGGTTTTTGCGGCCGGACTTGCCTTTACGCATTTCCGCACCAAAGAATCCGAGCAAAAACTGTCGAAGATCATTGAAAAGTATCCCGGCGGCATCGAGGGCCGCAACGCGCCCTTTCCGCTGATCCTGTACATGACCATTGCCGGCACCGTCCTCTGGGCGCTGGCGTATATCCTGCTAAACGGACTATTGGGGGTTATAATATAATGGAGCACACGGAGCACCGGGAATCGATGTTTATGACCTGGCTGATCATTTTTTTACTTCTTCTGATCATCGCGTTTAAGGGCGGGTTGGCCTACTTTATGATCGGGGACCGCGGGCAACCGGACTGGGACTACCGGCCGGTAAAGGATGTTCCCGGAGAATCTCCGTATGCGATATACGAGTATCTTCCTTTCCCACAGCACGTTGAGGGACACGACAGTGATTATCCGCCCTTAGGTGATTATCCGCCGATAGGAAAGAATTGGGACGAGAGTTTCTTTCCACCACCGCAACAAAATGCAATGGGTAGGTAAATGAAAAAACTGATTGTGCTGATCGTCGCCGTCGCCGTCGTCGCCGTTGTCGTCGTTTACAATGTACTGATGTACTACGATAACAACTTTCCTTCCGGAAGAATGCGGGAGACGCCGGTGGTCAAGCCTTATGAAAAACCGTTGCCGATCATGGAGGCCGGTCTGGTGCCGGTTCACGGGGGTGAGGCTTTATACCGGGCGGCCAGCCCCGAAAGTTTGAAATCCCCGCTGCCCTCCGGAGATCCCAAAGTGATTAAAGAAGGGGCCCAGCAATATGTTAACTTCTGCCAGCAGTGCCACGGGGTCAATTACGATGGGATCGGAACCGTGGGGCAGAGTTTCGCGCCGCTGCCCACGGACCTGAGAAGCCCGAAGGTCCAATCTCAATCAGAGGGTGTCCTATTTCAACACATCAGCTACGGCATCGGCGGCAGTGGACGACAGCCGGCCCTGGCGACCACTATTTTTATGGACGATCGCTGGCGGATTGTTGCGTTCGTCAAATCCCTCGGCACACGGTAAATTATCCCCGGTTCCCAGTCGAACCGGTTCATTGAATCGAGAAAAAGTTCCGTTCCGGCGGAACTTTTTTATTTTCACCCTATCCCTTGAGGATACCCGTGAGTGACCTTTGTGATCTGTGTGGCTTGACCCTGCGTTACGGCCATCACACCCTGATCTCTGCGGGGCGACCCTACAGTTTCTGCTGTATCGGGTGTCAGCAGGTGTTCAGCATGCTCATCACCGCCGGCGGTATTGACGATCCGGCGTATTTTCGGGATACCGACCTCTTCAAACGATGCCGGGACCTGGGGATCATTCCGTCATCGGAGTCCGACCTCCAACTACGCGTACAATCGCCTAAAATGCCGATTGTGGCGGCTGCCGGCGGTGGTGAAGCACACGATTCAGAGGCCTTCGGCCCCTCCGAACAATCGAATCACCTAACCCTCCAACTCAGGATCGACGGCATGTGGTGTCCGGCTTGCGCCTGGCTTATCGACGCGTCCTTGAAGAAACTCCCCGGGGTTTTGGGGTCCGGCTGCCATTTTTCCACCGATCGTTTGCGTTGTGCCTACGATCCGGTTCTCACCTCGCCGGACCGGATTATCGCATTTATCGAACGTCTCGGCTATCGTGCGGTCTTACCCGGTGAAGGGGGCCGGGCCAAGGAGAAGCGGCGGGAGACGATCCGGTTCGCCGTTGCCACCTTTCTGACCATGAACGTGATGATGATGTCCTTTGCCCTCTATTCGGGTTTTTTCAGTTCACTTGCTCCGTTAACGGTGGCCAACCTGTCGTGGCCGATTTTCATCATGGCCACCGTCGTTATGGCATACGGAGGCAAGTTTATTTTCGTAAAAGCCGTGGCCGGTTTTTCAAATGCCGCCTTCAGTATGGAAACCCTGATCGCCATCGGGGCTTCAAGTGCCTATTTATACAGCATCTTCAATCTGTCGCGGGGCAGTATCCACCTTTACTTTGACACGGCTTCCATGCTGATCACCCTGGTGCTGCTGGGAAAACTGCTGGAACGGAATGCCAAGGAAAAGGTTCTCGAGGACCTGGAAGCCTTTTTTGCACTGAAACCAACCAAGGTGAAGGTCTGCAGTCGCGAGCAGCCGGAAGGGCGTTACGTTTCGGCAGAATATCTGCGCAAAGATGACCTGTTCCTGCTCGATGACGGTGAAATCGCGCCGGCCGACGGCCTGGTGATCAGCGGAGACGGATTGGTGGATGAATCCTCATTGACCGGTGAGGCCCGGCCCATCCCCAAGCGCTCGGGCAGCTCCATCCGCAGCGGCACCAGGGTCAGCCGCGGCAGTTTCAAGGTGAAGGCCCTTGCGGTTGGGGAAGATTCGACCCTGGGTCAGATGATGCGGATCATCGAGCAGACCCTCGCACAGAAAACCGCTTTTGAAGGGAAAACGGACCGACTGCTGAAAGGATTTGTGCCGCTGATCATCCTGCTATCTATCGGCACGGCCATTTTCGGATTTCTCTTGGGCTTGGATCCCGGTGATGCCCTGATCCGGGCGGTCACGGTTTTGGTGATATCCTGTCCCTGCGCCCTTGGAGTGGC
>JBDNAO010000014.1:0-15145 GCA_039768375.1 Desulfobacterales bacterium
TAGACCGGCCCTGCTATTGGCTGCGAATCATAACGAGCAGCATCTTGAAGCGGTCAGTCGCGTGAAGCGCGTGTGGAATGTTGGCCGGCATGATCAGCATCCGGCCGGCTGATACCGACCGGGGATCGCCACCAATGGTGACCTCCGCCTGTCCGTCAAGAATGTAGACCACCGCATCGAAGGGGGCGGTGTGTTCGCTGAGCCCTTGGCCTTTGTCAAATGCAAAGAGCGTGATATTGCCGCTTTCTTTCTTGAGAAGGGTCTTGCTGACCACCGACCCGTCGGCGTAGGCAACAGCATCGGCCAGATCGAAAGGGGTTCCCTTTGTGGTTTCATCAGCATGCTCCATTTTTATCTCCTTTGTTTAAGGCACCGCCGCTTTGTAAACAACCGCCTCGCCCTCCAGGACGTACCCTTTGACAGCGGCGGGAACCAGTACTGCCCTACCTTTGGGTAGAGCGACCTCTTCACCGGTCCCCTGATCGGTCATCTTGCCGGCCCCGGCGGTGCACAGCAGTATTTCAATGCCTCTAACCCTCGGACTGAAATAGGTTGTTTTCGAAACGACGGTGATGGTCGACAAAACAAATTCACGCGCCGGGCATTCGTAGACACGTTCTCCGCCCGCTGCCGAGCGTGGTGTCAGGACGTGGGCCGTCCTTTCTTCAAAATTGAGCACTCTCAGCAGTTCCGCAATATCGACGTGTTTTGGGGTCAGGCCGCCCCGCAGCACATTGTCGGAATTGGCCATCAATTCGATTCCCGTCCCCTCCAGGTATGCGTGCAATTCCGCAGCCGGCAAGTACAGGGCCTGGCCGGGTTGGAGCAGGATGAGATTCAGCAGAATGGGGCCAAAGATGCCGATGTCTCCTGGATACGCCTTACCGAGTTCACCCATCCATCGATATACCGGATCCTCAGATGCAAACGTCAGGGCGGTTTTTACGGCCTGGTCGGTCAGAAGAATTCTTTTAGCAGGAGACAGCGTCATCAAGGCCTCAAAAAATGATTTGAGTCCTTGCGCATCGGGCCGGTTCCGCAGAACATTCAGCAGGTCTTCGAAAACCGCGAGGTCGAGACGGCTGCCGAGAGCGAGAATCTCGGGGATTTTGCGAAAACCATGCAGCGCCCAGAATGGGGTCAGGGCACAGATGCATTCCGGCTTGTGGTTGGCATCCCTGTAGTTTCTTTGCGGAGCATCCAGCGGTATACCCTGGGCATTTTCTCTTTCAAACCCCTGCCGGGCCTGGGTAAAGCTCGGATGGGCCTGCAATGAAAGTGGCTGGGCAGCCGCCAGCACCTTGAACAGAAACGGCAGCTTATTGTGAAACATAACAGCCGCTCTGCGACCGAGCATCTCCTGCGGATACCGTTCGATAAGCTCCTCCAATGAGACCCACTCCGCGTCCACCGCTACCAGAGAAGGGGCTTTCGGGTGGGCTCCCATCCAGAGTTCGGCCTGGGGAGCGTCAGACTCCGGCCGGGTACCGAGCAGTTCCGCAATTGCGGTGTGAGATCCCCAAGCATAGGGTTGGATCGTGTTTTTCAGAATCCCGATACGCTGCATAAAATCCTCGATCGTAGGGGAAAAGAATCAATACCTTGAAGCATCAAACGACAGAGAAAGAACGGTTTGTCAACAGCCCGGCAATAGAGGCTGAGTCTAAAACATGCCACAGCGAGGCCTTAAAAGAAACCATTGGGTTAAAATAACGCTATCTTTATAACCGCCTTAAAGACGATGTGCAATATCCGGGGTCGCTGAAGTATCCAATTCGTGTCTTCTGTGGCCCCATTGATGTCAAACCGAGAATTTCTGCCGTCGAGACGGAGGTCTTGACCCTATTTGGGTTTTATACTATACTTAAAGAATTATTTTTCGAGCAAATCCGGATGCATATCTTGAGACAGCCCTTCACGGATTTCCGTTGAAGTCCTGGCCCATGTCCGGCTCACCCTAATGCATCGTTGCCATAAATGTTTGTCATCGAATCGGCCGGTCTCTCCGACACCGGTAAAAAACGAAAGGACAACGAGGACACCCTGCTCGTCGATGATGGGTTGGGACTATATATTGTCGCTGACGGGATGGGCGGTCACAGGGCCGGCGAAATCGCCAGTCGACTCGTGGTCGAATCGATGCACGGTCATATCCAACGCTGCCGGAACGGTGAGGCGCCGGCAGAGACGGGGCCCGCCGACACCACCCTTTCCACCGGAGCCAACCAGGTCCTCGCTGGGATTCTGCTGTCCAACCGTGTAGTGCACGATGCGGCCAACGGAACGAAAGATTATCGTGGCATGGGCGCCACGCTCGCGGTTCTTTTTTTCGATGACCGGACACTCGTGGCCGCCAATGTCGGTGACAGTCCGATCTTCCTTGTCCACAAGGGTCGACTCGAACGGTTGTCTGTGACCCACACCGTGTTGGCCGAAAGCGAGGCTGCAAATCATCTCGGCCTCGAACAGCTAGGCCCCGAATTCAGTCACGTTTTGACCCGGGCCATGGGGGTCAAGTCCACAGTCGAGGCCAACATCTGCGAGGTGCCCTGCTTCACGGGCGATATCCTCGTCATCTGCTCCGACGGATTGACGGACATGGTGGCAACGGAAGAGATCTTGGATAGCGTCACCCGTCACCCTCCCGCCGAGGCCTGTCAGGAACTCATCGACCTGGCCAACGACCGCGGCGGCACCGACAACATATCGGTGATCGTGCTCAGGATCAAAAAAAATGCGGATGGCGAGGGCAGGATAAAAGGCCTGTTATCAAGGGTCTCGGAAGGTTTTTCGAGTCTTGGATCCAAAAAAAAGACAGCGCACTGAGAGGGATTCAACATGCCGATGCTCACTTTGAAGTTCAAAAAAAACACGATCGCGGATTACCCGCTTCAGAAAGGAAAATCGGTGACGATCGGCCGGCGCACGAACAACGACATCGTCGTCGAAAACCTGGCAGTTTCGGGGCACCACGCCAAGATCGACTCTATCGGGGATGGTTTCGTTCTGACCGACCTGCAGAGCAAGAACGGTTGCTTCATCAACGAGCAGCTTGTCACTTCCCATTGGCTCAAGAACGGTGACATCATCAATATCGGCAAGCACACTCTCGTCTTCAGCTATAGCGATAATGAAGTTCGCCCTGAGGAAGCCGACGGGCAGGTGGACCAGACGATTGTGATGGATGCGAACCTCTTTCGCACCATGGTTTCGGACCCTCCCTCCCCGCAGTCGCCAGCAGCGGCTGAAAACTCACAACCTGTCGGGGTCCTTTCCTTCCTTTCCGGCGGCGACGGTGAAATCACACTGACCAAGAAGCTTACCAAAATCGGAAAAGATCCGAGTGCGGATATCGTGGTCAGCGGGCTCGGTGTCGGTCACACTGCTGCAACCATCAGCATGCGGCCCAATGGTTTTCATCTGAGTCATGTGAGCGGGTTGTTCAAGGCCAAAGTCAACGGTGAAGCCGTGAAAGACACCATCCAGCTCAAGGAGTTCGACATCATAGAACTCGGATCGACCAAGCTTCAGTTTTTCACTAAAGATTGAGCAAACAGTGCCGTCTCGCATGCTGCAGAAAAACGCAACGAGCCAGACCGCCAAGGCCGGCAAAACCCGTCGCAAGGTGTTGAAAAAAGGATCGGGCCGCGCGATGCGTTCCCCCTATCGCCCGGGATCGAGTCCGGAACAGGACGCCTGGTTTACCGCATTCTTCATCGAAAACCATCTCGACCACTACGCCCACCCGGAACTGGCCGCCTCTCCTGAGCAGGTCCGCTTCATGGTGTTCACCGAAGGTGATGAACGCTATTATCCCTGCTCCAGCCGCATGTTCAACGCCATCATGAGCCGCAAGAAATCGAGTTTTATGACCGGTAAATACCGGGAGGTCCTCGAGCGCATCATGACGCTGATCAGGGTCAAAATCGAAGATCCGCGGGAGCGACAATTCCTGGAAGCCTTGGTAAGAATCAAATATGAAAGCGAAATCACAGATCAGATTCTGATCCCCTCGCGACTCGAAAAGCGGTTGCTGATGATCTTTTTGCACCGCACGCTGATAGAAGATCCCTGGTTCGAAGACAAAGCGCGACGGAATCGGCGGGTCCAACACGCGCTGACCACGACCGCCTTCAAAAATGCGATGAACCGAGTGGAGCCCTTCCCCTGCGAACAGGTGCCCAGCACCCTTGCCGGTATCCGGGAATTTGCGGATTACCTTGAGTTGAAACGGCTCATCGCCTTGACCGGTGCATCGGTGTTGTGGGAGACCGATGCTGCCGAAAAATTCACTGAACAGAATTATTTGGAACTCTTCAAGCAACCCATCGATGGTAACGGACTGGAACCGCTCCTGGCATTTTTAGCGATCACCGGGAACCATGTCCCCAACAACGAGGACAAAGGCCGCAAAATCCTCTGGCTGGCGAACGAAGCCGGAGAAATCATCGTCGACCTGGCCATCATCCGGTACCTGGTCAAACGCGGTCACAAGATTATCATCGCCTTCAAGGAGGGCCCTCTTTTCACCAAGGCCGACTTTGCCGACTTGAACGCCGATCCGGTTCTGCGCCGTGAACTCGAAGACGTGCTGGTGCTGCGGGAAAAATCGCTCGGCAAGAACGAGCTGGTGGGCAAACTCCGCAGTGATTACGATATATTGGCCATTTCCGACGGCACACGCGAGAACCTCAACCTCTTGATGGTCTCGACCACCTACGCCAGGGCCTTCAAGGAAGTCGATGCGGTTATATCGCGCGGCGATGATCAGCGACGGCGGTTCTTCGACACACCTTTTCGGTTTACGCAAGACATCTACAACATCACCGCGTCCCACGACGGTGGCATCGAGATCACTTTCAAGCCCAAGCACGAAAAGGTTATCAAGTTTTCACACGCCGACCTGGAACGAAAGGCCCAGTCGATTGTCGATCAAATGGCGGCCGCCAAGGCCGCCGGCATGACGGTGGTTTTCTACAGCGGCATCATCGGCTCGATACCGGGCAAAATCGACATGGCCAAAAAGATCATGTCGACATTTGTCCACCATCTCGAGGAACACTCCACTCAGACCTTCATCATCAACCCGTCCGAATTCTACGAGCCCGGCATGGATGCCGACGATCTGATGTACATGTGGGAAATCGTCCAGCGCAGCGGTCTGATCGACATCTGGCGGTTTCAAACCTACGAGGACATCCTGCAGGCGTTTCAGATCCTCAGGAAAAAGGTTCCGCCCGAATGGGTCGGCAAGGACGCCACTTTCAGTACCGGCTGCACCAAGGAGATGAAGATCGCGGTTGACGTGCAGCGGAGCCACCCGGAGATGCAGATCATCGGGCCGTCACAGGAAAAATTTATGCGGCGCGACGACTACGGAATCGGAAAGATGTTCGACCGGCGGTTCAGCGTTCTATAGCGTCGTCACTTTTTCACCCGCTCCACGTAATTTCCCGTCCGGGTGTCGATCCGCACGACTTCACCTTCATCGACGAACGGCGGCACCTGGATTACGTAACCGGTTTCAAGCGTTGCCGGTTTGCTGTCGCCCGAAGCCGTGTCGCCTTTGGCCCACGGATCGGCTTTGGTGATCTTGAGTTCGATGAAAAACGGCAGGGTCATGCCGATCGGTTTGCGGTCGAACATCAGCACATTGCAGACCGTGTTTTCTTTGAGGAAATTTTTGGCCTCACCGACTTGGCTTTCGCTCAGCAGTTCCTGTTCGTAGTTTGATGTGTTCATAAAGCAGTAGTGTTCGCCGTCGAAGTACAGGTACTCCATTTCGGTCTCTTCGAGGTTGGCTTCGTTGAATTTTTCACCCGATCGGTAGGTTCGGTCGAACTGAGAGCCGGTGATCATGTTCTTCAAACGGCATTTGTAGAGCGCCTGACCCTTGCCGGGCTTGACGAACTCGAACTGAACGACGATGTAAGGCTCGCCGTCGATTTCCAACTTCAGGCCTTTTCTGAGATTTGAACTGTCAAGCATCGACTCTTTTATCCTCCTTGTATCTGGGTATCATGAATGGCGACCTTTTTCGTTATCGCCGTCCGCTGGGGATCGACGCGGGCTGGGCCGTAAATCGTCCAATTGAAGGCCGGCTTCGAACTCGCGCACTGCATCCACCAGACGTTTGACACTGGCGGGATCCTTTTTGAACCGGATCGGGTGCCCATAACTGTCACGGGCGTTGGTGCCCGTGCAGCTGTCGACCCCGGCCGGTCTCACCTGCCGCAACCCTTCCACGACATTGTCCGCGGAAATGCCGCCGGCCAGAATAACCGGGATGCGCGCAGCGTCCACCAGCTTTCGGGCCATGAGCCAATCACAGGTTTGGCCGGTGATGCCGATGAAGCCATTGACCGGCTGATCGGCCGGCCCCGTTTTCGAGGTATTTTGAATCAGCAGGGTGTCGGTCAGAAAATAATCGCTTGCGGGTTCGAACAGGGCCGCCAGTCCGAGGGTCGGCACATGCCGAGCGAAGCCCGGCGGGGCGATCGGAATGGAGCGCATGATGGCGATCTCCGGAAAGCTTTTCTTGACCTGTTTCTGTAGATTAAGCAGTTTTTGGCATATTTCCAGCATCCCGTTGCGGTCGCTCACAGACTCGCAAAAATGAACGATGTCAGGGTGGTAGTAGTCCAGCATTTCCATCACGGTTGCGGGTGTGTTGAAAAGCGGTATCAGGCTGCTGCGGGCCCCGGCGGAGCGGGTCAATCGAACGGTTTCGCGTATGGCGGCATCTTTCCAACGCAACGCCGAGAGGATCACACTTCCGATGTGGTCCACTCCCAGCGCGATGAGGGCTTCGGCCTCGGCCGGTGTCTGTATTTCATATAGCTGAACGCGTATAAATTGGGTTGACATTTGCAGCGCTCTCTACCATATTCAGCCTGTTTTCGCAAACCGTTTCAACGGGTTTCGGCCGGTGGTGCCGCCCGAATCATGTGCGCTTTTCCGGCTTAGTGGCCGCGCGATGGAAACCGTCTTCAAAAGGTTACCGATGATCCTCGTCATTGACTTCGGTTCGCAGTACAACCAACTCATCGCCCGGCGCGTGCGGGAGGCCGGGGTGTATTGTCAGATCGAACCGCCGACCATCGCCGTTGAAACCGTCAAGTCCCTGCAACCGCAAGGCATCATCCTTTCAGGCGGTCCTTCCAGCATCTACGAAAAGAACAGTCCGAAAATCGATCCCGCCGTGTTTGACCTGGCCATACCGGTGCTGGGAATCTGCTACGGGATGCAATACATGGTGGATGCCCTCGGCGGCACGGTCCACCAGGCCAGCAAGCGCGAATACGGATTTGCCGAGCTGAACCTTAAAAAGACCGGGGGACTGTTCGCCGGGGTCAGGCAAAAAGCCCAGTGCTGGATGAGCCACGGGGACTCGATTGAAAAGCTGCCGCCCGGATTCACCGTAACGGCCGTGACCGCCAACACGCCGATCGCGGCCACGGTACATCCACAAAAGAATCTCTTCGGGCTGCAGTTTCACCCCGAAGTGGAACACACGCCTCAGGGGCGGCAGATGATCCGCAATTTTCTATTTGATATTTGCCGCTGCCGCCGGACGTGGACCATGAAGTCTTTTGCCCGCGAGTCGATCGCGCGGATTCGCGAACAGGTCGGCGACAAGCGCGTAATCCTCGGCCTGAGCGGCGGAGTCGACTCGTCGGTTGCGGCGGTTATGGTCCACAAGGCGATCGGTCGGAACCTGACCGGTATCTTCGTGGACAACGGCCTTCTGCGCAAGGACGAGGCCGTAAAACTCAAGGGCACCCTCACGCGGCAACTCGACCTCAACATTCGATTTGTGAGCGCCCGCACGCGGTTCCTGAAAGCCCTCAAAGGGGTCATCGATCCGGAAAAAAAGCGTAAAATCATCGGTCGGATCTTTATGGAAGTGTTCGAATCCGAAGCCGGCAAAATAAAAGATGCCCGATTTCTGGCCCAAGGCACCCTTTATCCGGATGTGATCGAATCCGTCTCCGCTTTCGGCGGCCCGACGTCGGTCATCAAATCCCACCACAACGTCGGCGGCCTGCCGTCCCGGATGAAACTCAAATTGGTGGAACCGTTGCGCTATCTCTTTAAAGACGAGGTGCGCAAGCTCGGAAAAGCATTGGGGCTGCCCGACGAACTCGTCTGGCGCCAGCCTTTCCCAGGGCCCGGGCTGGCGATACGGGTGATCGGCGACATCACCGCGAGGCGTCTGAACGTGCTGCGCGAGGTCGATGATCTTCTGATTGAAGAAATTAAAAAAGCAGGCTATTATAAGAAATTGTGGCAGTCATTTGCCGTCCTGCTGCCGATCAAGAGCGTTGGCGTCATGGGAGATGCCCGCACCTATGAAAACATCGTTGCGATTCGGGCGGTCACCAGTCGGGATGCCATGACGGCCGATTGGGCCAAGCTGCCCCACACCTTCCTGGCCCGAGTTTCCAATCGCATCATCAACGAGGTCAAGGGCGTCAACCGGGTCGTTTATGACATCAGCTCCAAACCGCCCAGCACAATCGAGTGGGAATAAATAAAATGAGCAGAGAGGACTCGGATAACTTCAAATTTGGATCCGATCAAATGAACCCGGACGACGTCCTGCGGGACGTGCCACAGGACAACCGCGTTGCCAGACTGAGCCGGAGAGTAACGATCCTGGCGATCATTCTCCCCTGCCTGATCGGCGCGGCGCTCTATTTTCTCTATAACGATCTGAAAAACCGGGTTGTCCAAAATCAAACTTACGGGACACAGTCGGTGGAGGGCCTATCCAAGACGTTTGACACCCGTTTGCAGGAGTTTTCGGCCAAACTCACCCAACTCGAGACGACTTTCTCCGAGCGGTTGGCCGGAGCCGAAAAAAGTGTCACAAACCTGAAGACGCAGCTCGGCAAGACCGAAAGCGGCTTGAAGAAAGCCCTGGGCAGTCTGAAGAAGATCGATACCGCCAAGCTGGATAAAAAAGACCAGGAAAGCCTGGCTAACCAGGTGGCGGCTCTTTCGGCCCAGATAACCTCCCGCGACAACGACATGTCCGAGAGACTGTCGGACCTTACAGCCGTCACTCAAAAACAGGTCAATGACCTCCTCAAACTCCGGACCGATATAACGGCTCTGACGGACAGTAAAATCGACCGTAAAACCCTTCAACAGGAAGTGGAAAACCAGCAGCAGAAACTGTATGTGCTTTCCAGTGATCTGGACAAAAAGATATTCGCCATCCAGAACGACCTCCGCAGGCTCGAAAAAGATCTCCAGCAGACGCGTCAGTCCTTTCGTCCTTCGCCCGGCCCAGCACCTGGAAGCAGCGGTGGGATCGTCGAAAAAAACCTGGATTAAAATATCCGCAGGATTTTTTGTGCGGGATTATTCAAAGAAGCACTGGTTGGCCTTTGCCAGGCTGACCGAGGCAAAGCCGATTGTGAACGACAGGGTGGTCTCCATGTCGATGCGACGGCGTTCATCCAGGGCCTCATCCTTTGCCTTCCAGGCCTTTTTACCGATTTCAAATGATGAGTAGCACCGGTTAGCGGCGTTCATGAAACAGCTGTTATGAGTGCCGGCCTGCTTGAGTTGATCGATTTTTTGCGCCGCAACGGTCAGCAGTTCCGTGTATCTATCGTATGCAACCCGGCTGCCGTAACCCTCCTGGACCTTTTTGAGCGCATTTAACACCGTTTCCTCTTCCGCTGTCGGCTGGGGCGGACCGGAGCGCGAAAAAACAAGTGAAACCGCGAGCAGGAGAACCCCGGCAGCGACAATAACGAATACCCTCTTCATATTTTTTACCGTTGGTGACTCCGCAAAACGCTCCCCTATTGCGTGCGTTCTTTCTTTCTCACCATCCTAAAGGTTGCCTGGAAAAGCCAAGTTCACGCGTTCAGAACAAGAAGGCCCTCACGAAATCGTTAGAATGTTTACGGTTGTAAATCCATCGTCACCGGCTTCAGGCCTAAGGAATAATGTGGTCTCATGCTTATGTTACCTGAAAGACGCCTTGTTGACAAGTC
Organism: Desulfobacterales bacterium; assembly: GCA_039768375.1. Classification (GTDB taxonomy): domain Bacteria; phylum Desulfobacterota; class Desulfobacteria; order Desulfobacterales; family SG8-13; genus JARFQH01. The sequence continues at coordinate 10,014 of JBDNAO010000014.1, forward strand.
TTCCGGTTGTCATCGAAACCGTCCATCAGTTTGGAATACCAATGGTACTTTAGTTTTTTTTCAAAACAGCCGATATCAACAGTGGGTTAGACCATGAAAACAAAATTCCTCTTTTACAGTGCGGTCGGTTTTTTCATTCTGGGTTGCAAAACCCAGGATGCGGTGCTGTATTTCTTTTTTGCCACACACCTGTTCACTTTAAGCCTGTGCTTCTATTTCTACTCACGCGAAAACCGGTCGCAGATAGATGATGAGACCACCACCGTCGAGGATGAGAGCGACTGAAGCTCCAACAGCTTCTGCGCCTCTTCATTACTAAGGGTTCGCGAGAAAATGAGTTCGCGATTTATGGGCGGAGACGAGGTATCATAAGCTGTTGTCAACGATCTCCCGCCAGATGGCGTCACAGGGGCGAAAAGAAATGCGGGCCGATACAATTAAATCCTTTTTCAGTTCGGCTCGATATTCGATCAACAACCGGTCGATCCGGTCCAACAGGCTGGCGTTTTCGAGTGAGCCCAGGGTCTGCATCATCTTGAACTCATCTTCTGCCTGACGATAGAGAAACCGAATCTGCTCGAGACTGTCCTTAAAGAAGACAATTTTTTCATCGAGAGCACTGGTATATCCTGACACCATCTGGATCAGCTTTAAATTGTAATGTACACGGGGATTTCGAATCGCTTCCGCATATGAACCGTAACGATGGCGCTGGTGAACGTCTTTTATTTCCCCGGCGAATTCTCTTCCCCGGGTTGTAAGATCCGCCCGAACGGCAAGCGCCGTGTCGATACAATCGGTGACCCCTTCCTGTAAATTTTTTAAGGCGTCGATTTTGTGTTTAAACTCATCAGAACCGACATCACCGGCGATACTCGCCCCCGGCCCGACCCAGAGGAGCAGGCTCGCTTGAACCACCAGCATCCCGATAAACCAAAACTTGATGGATCGTATCATTCGATACCTCTACGGTAACTAGCTGGCACTGTCACCCAATAAACGCCGAATCCTCTCGGGCACGAAGAGTTTTCCGCCTGATCTTTGCCATTGGGCAAGGTGCTTCAGCACCAAGGCGTCTAGTTCCATCGACTCCGGCGACAATCCCATCAACTCGAGTGTCCGGCCCTTCCACCCGGTCAGGAAAATAGATGATTCGAAGCTCAGGTGCTTCACACCGTTCAGAGAGAGCCAGTCGCCATTCCATTGAAACAGATATTCGGCCGTCTCGGGTGGCAAATCGGTCAAGCCGTTTAAGCAGAACCAACTACCCTTCCATTTAAAAAGACGGCGCGCAGTCTCCGGCGACAGCTCTTTGATGCCGTTCAAAAAGAGGTCCGGTTCCTTCCAGCCCGCCAGGCAGTCAGCCGCTTCAGCCGATAGCGCCGTGAGTTCACTTTTACGGGTGTAGCGTCCCCGGCAAATTTCAAGCCAAATGGATTGGTTGTTCACCTGCAAACCGCCGCCGGAACCCCGTTGGGTGTCGGGAGCGATGGGGAAGCGATTCGATGCGAACTGCTTTTCTTGTTCGAGAAGGTTTTGCCAGATTTGGTCAACTGGTTGATGGGACGCTTTTTGCAGATCGACTTTCAGCGCTTCCACGCTGTTACTGTAGCGGTCGAAGGCGGCTCCTTTTTCGGCCGCCAGTTTTTCCGGATCGATCTGGCTGCTTACCGGGAATATCAACGATTGAAGGAAGTGCTTGCGTTTCAAAAACAACAGCTCTTCGCTTCCCTGTAGCAACCAGTCGACCGGCTTGGCGAGACAGTCGATGTAGGCCTGCCGGCGCCGGATGGTTTCGAGTTCAAAGGCAATCCGCTTGGTTTCAAGAGCTTGCCGCAGAGAATGGATGCCACCGTATCTTTTTTCCATTAGGACGGCGGCCTCAACCTGTCGGATGCTCTTTCGATAGTGGTTCCGTAGATTCTCTATCTCATCCGCCTTACTGAGCATTTGGTCCCTCAAAGAATCCATCTGATCCTGCTTTGCCTTGAGACGCAGAAGGAGGCTGTCGGCCGGAGACGGAATTTTGGGCGTAACTTTTGGGACCGAATCGGCCGAGGCGCGGCTGTCGCTTTCCGACGTGGTCTTCAGATGTGCGTCTGCGGCCGGCTGTTTTTCGGCAACCGATTTTGTCGGCGGCCGGTTTATGAAATACGAGAGCCCAAATGCCGCCGAGAGAAGGATGAGAACGGCAAGACCGGTGCCCAAAAGTCCGACCCGGATGAGATCGGTTGAACGTGTCGGTGCACCCGGTTCGGCGGATGACTCCGCATGACTGGCCACAGTTTCGGAATCCGGTTCGTCTTCAGCCGCTAATTCTTGAGGCTCTTGCGGTTCTGCGGCCTTCCGATCGGTCGCCGGGTCTGAAACGGCAAGGTCTGCTTCCGTTTGATCGGCTGCCGGGGTGTCTGGTGATAAAGCTTGCGGGCTATCTTCCTCCGCCCGCTGAGAATGGTCGGCTGATTGCTGTTTATCAGATTCAAAACCCTCTTCTTCAGCCATACCGAGGCCGTCGGATTGAATTCCTGCCAACTCACGGCCATTGTCAGGGGAAAGTTGAGTGCCGGCATGTTTTGTCTGATCAGCCGAATTGGCCATCAGCTCGTCTTCGTACGGCCGATTCGCGTGAGGTCCTTCGGTACCGCCCGACACGTCAATGAATCGATCCGTTTCTCCGGCATCTTCCCGGGCCTCATCATCGGTAGAAATGAGGGCCACGACTTCTTCCCGGCTGAGTTCCTGCGTATCACTTTCATTCTCGTCGAGCGCATCGGTGGCTTCATCAGTTGGTGCTGCTTCAGGTTCGTCGAGGTAAATGGGCCCACCGGTGCCGTCACTGCTTTTAGTGGCAGCGGCAGCAGGGTCCGTATCCTTACGGGGGGCGTTGTCTGACTGATTGAGGGGTGTCGATCCCATTGGATATTGTTCCGCTTAATGAGCGTTTTCTTCAGTATCTTTATCGGCATCCGTATCGATCTCTTGAGTTTACCCCAACATTGCAAAAGCCGGAGGGCCTCAGAGTCAAGCGTCAAGGGTGAAGCTGTAATGTGATATGAATGGTTCGAATGCAGGCGAGATCGAAGGTGGACCGGTTGCCAGCCGTGCTCCTCATGGAAAACGCCTGTCGGCCGCGAATTGTCCTGTCAGAGTGCAATCTCTCCTTTAAGGAGTTTTTCGACAAACGGGACATCAGCCGGTGCAAAATCGAATCGTGCGAGCTGCCCGATCCTCACCCATTCGACGCGTGCGTGCTCACGGACGAGCAAGATGCCGTCTTCCCAAACCACTCGAAAAGCCAGCAGTTCGATCGTCTGATGGTCATACGGGTAGAGACTCGCCCCCAGAAAAGCGCCTACCCGGGTATCGATGTCGAATTCCTCCTTTAATTCTCGTCTAAGACACTCTTCAGGAGTCTCGCCGCTTTCAATCTTACCGCCTGGGAATTCCCACTTGCCGGCCTGGTGATGTTCGGCTTTTCTCTGGGCAATCAGGACACGGCCGTTGCTCGACATAATGGCCGCCGTGACCTTTACGATTTGCTGCACAGGCAGAAATGTCCTTTCATAATGAATAAAATGAAGCAACAACACTGGTAATAATTGGGGGGGCACTGAATGACATGCGGGTAGGTTCAAGCTGATGGAACGAAGAAAACCTCCAGCCATGCCCCGTGGGCCGAAAAGGCGTCGATTTGACCGGAGGAGTGGATTCGATTGCTGAAGGATTCTGGCTGCGTGAAAAAAACAAACAGGGCCCCGAGTTCAAACAACTCCCAAGGCCGGTATAGAAAAGTGGCTGGTAAGGGTTGCCGTTTTCAGACGCGGCGCAAAGGCGCATACGAAATTCGATCCAAAAATCGCTGCGCCCTTCCCTACTCCAAATCCTCGTCCGCCTCGCTGAAAATCGCGACACCCACGAGACAATGGCCATTATAATGCCCGGGGGTGCCTTTGGTGATGTGTCGAATTTTAGTTTTCAACTGTCGAACGAAGTTGGCCTTGGATTCGTCCATGGCGTAGTATTTCAAATCCAGAACCTGACCCACTTTTAGATGTTCCAAGATCGGAGAGTCTGCCTTGACCAAGATGCACACACCGTTGTCCGAAACATCCCTGAGGTTGAACTGGTAGATGGGCAAGGGGATTCCCGGATTAATTTCAACGCTGTGGAATTGCCCGGCTTCAATTCTGGGTTCCGCTCTTTTCTCTGTGGGAGAACGATTTTCCTGTACGGCCATTTCCTGCCTCTTCTCATTGGGGCCTATCCGTAAGCGGAATGACCGTTTTCAGATAGGTCCATTGAACGGATATCGAATGAAACAGTCAAAATTATGAAACCTTTCAACCTCTTTCCATTAAAAACTATACCATCATCTTTGAAATTTTGAAAGCGTCAAACGATTGTAACCGATATCCCCCCAAAAAAAATCATTGCTAAAACGACTGTTCAAGGTTTAAGAAATTATCATGCAGATCGTAAAAGACAGTCCATATGGATGGGCAGCTGGTAAACCGGGATGGGTGTTGCTGCATGACAACGAGAAGCGCATTATGCAGTTGATGATGACGTCAATGAAGGCCATAGAGTTGGAGGAGTTTGAAATCGAACTGATCGAAGGTGGCGAAAAAAAGAAATTCTATCGTCTCTACGTGGATAATCTGAGGTTGGCTTATGAGTTTCTTTTTATGGCAAGGATGACGGGATGGTGAGCGAGAAACCCGATGCCCGGTGCCAAAATTCGGTTTCATTCATTCGATGACGACAAAGAACCGATCTTTTTTCAGCCTGGTTTTCAGCTTTGCCCTCCGGTTGCGCTGGTCGATGCAGGGGTTTGACCAATTTTTGAGCGTCGGTCTTAACAAGGCAATCCCGAAAACGATTGCCGACAGCGCGAGGGAAAAGATAAAAAGATAGTAGGCCATGTCGTCAAATTTCGTGCGAGTGGTCAGTCGTGTTGATTTGTGGTTCTCATCGTCCGTCAAATTCCGACGATGCCAAAGAAAATCGGCATTTACCTGGCAAAGCAAAGAACGCGCCAGAATTTTTTGAACAGTGATTTCCATTATATTTCAGGGCCTTGTATTAGAAAGGCAGGCGGTTTTGATGTGTTCTGATCGATGACGTGGTGAACA
>JBDNAO010000557.1:0-16725 GCA_039768375.1 Desulfobacterales bacterium
AAGACCGGGGCGTTGACCTCTTTCAGCAGAAACGGCAAGGCCCCGATGTGGTCTTCGTGGGCGTGGGTCAGGACAATACCGGATATCAGAGAGCGGTTTTTTTTCACATAGTCCATGTCCGGGATGACAAAATCGACACCCAGCATGTAATCTTCCGGAAACATCAGGCCCGCGTCCACAATGAACAGCGTTGTGCCGTACTCGAAAATCATCATGTTGAGGCCGATCTCCCCGAGACCGCCCAGAGGAATGATCTTTAGGTGCACGCCGGGTCCCCTTCCATCTGTGCAAAATGCTGGCAGAGCAGGTTTCTGAGTTTTTCCATCAATTCGTCTTTGGTGTTTCTGCTGTATCCGGATGTCTCAACCGGCGGCAGGATATCGAGCGTCACCCGACAGGGTTTAATGATGCGTCGGTTTTTGGGCATGATCGACCAGGTTCCGTAAATGACAACCGGGACGATCGGTGCGCCCGCGTCGACTGTCAGCACGAATGGGCCTTTCTTGAAGGGTTTGATGGTACCGTCCAGGCTACGGGTGCCTTCCGGAAAAATCAGAACCGATGTCCCGTTTTTAATCGTGGCGGCGGCTTTTGCCAGGCTTTGAAAGGCGGAATCGCGATCGGAACGATCGATGCTGATATACCCGCAGCCGCGCATGGCCCGCCCGAAAACGGGAATTCTGAAAAGCTCGGTCTTGGCCAACCACCGGAATTGCACCGGCAGGTGTGCCAGCAGCACGGGGATGTCGAAGTTGCTCTGGTGATTTGCCATAAAGATGGCGGAGCGTCCGGTGTCGATGTTCGACGTACCGTTCACCGTTACGTCGATGCCGCTGACAAACAGGATGGACCGGGCCCACAACCGGCCGACCAGGTGCGGCACATTGCCGGTCTTGCTGAAGAAGGCCAAGACAATGACGGTCGTTGCCAAAACCAGCGTCGATAAAATGGTGAAAATGTATATGATAATGGTTCGGAACATTGGCTGCCGAGCTAGTGTCCATCCGCGGTTTCATAAAGGGCACTGATAAGTTTCCGATCCAGAAATGTGCAATTTTTCGCAAGTTCAAGGAAATCGGCGGCATTGCGCGGAGGCAGACGGTTCTGTACACCGCACAAGTGATTCCGCAGACCTGTCACGTCTTTAGCGTGATTGACGCCGAAATTGCTGAAAAGGGCCATTTATGGACGGAAACGAGCTATGTGTCATACCAGCCGTCGTTGTCAGGTCTGGATCTTGAGTTCATCGAAAATGTCGTCAAACACCTGTATAACCCAGTTGCGCTGCGACCGCGTGGCATAAGCGATGCAGCTGCAGCTCACCCGCTGCCGGGTGCGCACCAGCAGTTCACAGGCCATCGATCTCTCCTGCAGCTCGACAGCAAAATAAAAAGGTTGGCAATCACCGTGCGCCACCTGCATGTCGGTAAAGTGTTCCGGTTCAAGCGGCACCCAATAGACGCCTCCCAGGTCCGGCGGTCCGAAACGCTCGTCCAAAGAGGATTTGAGTTTTTCGTAATCGGTCGGCCGCAGCTCATCTATGAAGTACTGTTTCATAACTGTAAGATTTAGCACAGAAAACAGCTGTAAGCAAGGCGATTGTTGCGTACCACTCACTGACTTGCGATTGACGATGGTGCGCGAGTCGGTTAAAATTTGTCTCTAATCAGGAGAAATTAATATGGCCTTGGGCGCATGCAGCCGCTGGGTGGCACTGGCCACCGTTTTGACGATGATGTCAGCAAATCCGTCGCATATCGAGGCGCAGCCGGAACCTCTAACAGCAAAACAATCCTTTGCAGCCAGCGTAATACCGGAAAACCAAACCGCGGGCAGTGACCACACGACTGCGGAACCGGGCGGCGGCCGTCATATCCGGCTCACTGCCGCGGCAGCCGTGCCCCATGCCTATTCCGCCGCAGCACTCGGCAAAACCGGTACCGGCGATTCAGTGCCGGCCCCTGAAACCCGCTGGCAATGGTCATTAAACGCCGGATACCGTCAGGACGATCTCAAGTGGAGTTTCGCCTTACCCGGCATTGACCCCCGATCGGAGCTGACCTGGCGTGACATAGAGAGTTTCCAGCTTGAGTTCGGCCTGCAAAGGCGTTTCTTCCATAATTTTCGTTTAAAGGGCACCTTCGCCTATGCCCCCATATTTAACGGACAAAACCAGGATTCCGATTATGATGGAAGCGGTCGCACCCTGGAGTTTTCCCGTTCGAACAACGACACCGACGACGGCGATCTCTGGGATATCTCCCTCGGCCTGGCGTATGACATCCGCCTTTTCAGCGACCGGTTTCTTCTATCGCCCCTGCTTGGTTACGCATTCAACGACCAAAACCTGCAGATATCAGGTGGGTTTCAAACGCTGCCGCCTTTGGGCCCGTTTCAAGGATTGGACAGCAGCTACGATTCCACCTGGTACGGTCCCTGGATCGGCATGGAACTTCAGTACAACAGCTATGGGAGCAGCGCCCCGTCTCCCGGTTATGAGGTTTTTTTCGGCTTCGAATACCACCTGGCGGATTTCGAGGCCAAGGCCGACTGGAACCTGAGGCCGGATTTAGCACACCCGAAGAGTTTCGAGCAGGACGCAGACGGCAGCGGTTGGGTCTTGACCGGCGCTTTCAATTATCTGTTCAATTCTCGCTGGGGCGTGAATCTGACCGGAAAATACCAACGCTGGGAAACCGATACCGGGACACACCGCTTTTTTTTCAGTGACGGATCGTCCTTTGCAACACGTCTGAATGAGGTCATCTGGAAGTCGTTTGCCGTAACCCTGGGCGTCACCTGCCGCTTCTAAAAACGAAAAATATTGAAATAGTAGTCCCGCCGGGCGGGATTGGTTCAGGCCAAGGCCGCAACGAATTTGAAACCGTAGACGTAGTCTACTACGGTGAGGATTTCAAATTGGCGAGAACGCCGGCCTGGGGCAAAAGATGCTATTTATGGACGGACACTGTTAAACGGCAGCAAATTCCCGTCAGCGTCGAAGTCCATCGGCTCCCAGGCGGACTCCTGTTGTAAGTGCGGGTCGGAGTGGACCTCGTTTGCCAGGGCCGCCGAAACCTGCAACATCTCGAGATGCTTGGTGTCCCTGATACGCACGAGGCGTGCAGCTGCCGGACTGGCGAGTCCTGCCGTCGCCGCGCAGATCGCAATCGCTTCCCGGTCGTTTTTAACCGTGAGGGGAATGGCGGCCTTTTCAGGAGATATGGCCGTCACCGAGTTCTGGTACGTTTTTTTCATGTCCAACGCATCGACCAACCGTCTGGTGGTGACGTCCGCCAAACCGATACCGTTGCCGTTGCCGTCTGAACCGGGACTCAGGTCGCGCACGAAAATACGTTTGACGTGCGGGGTGGTGAAAAAATCGCCGACGAGATCACGATGCCTGCCGGTCACATTCGAATCCATCCCGATTCCGCTGATGTCTTTCCCGAATCGGTCCACCACGAGGATGTCGATATCGTCGAAGGGGATGCGGCCCATCATATCCGACGCTATTTTCAGCAATTTCTTTTCACCCGTCAGGATATCCGCCGGCAGTAGGGCCTTGACCTGCGACAGGTCGCCGCAGCCATCCTCCAGCAGAGCCAGTCCGAACAAGACAGGGCATCGACCGAGGACCAAGCGGGCGGCACCCTCGATAATACCGAAGCTGTGACGCACCGCCTGCCGATGAAACTCGGTCGCGCCGTCGGCCTTTCCCAGACCGATCGTCAGCATTTTACACAAGCCGCTCTCGATGTCGGCCCGAAATTTGGTGTGCGGTTTCACCCGGTTGATGACGACGATGTGATCAGCGGCCAGCGCCTGCCGGGAGAAAAAGATGCGGGTGCCGTTGGCCAGACGATCGATACACTCTACCGTCATGTCCGCAACAATCGGTGCACCCAGTGCGGCCTGGTTGACACCCAGATATTGGAGCACGGCGCGCTGACCTTCCGCGGTCGCTCCGCCATGACTCCCCATGGCCGGCACGATGAAAGGCTCGAGCTTCTTTTCGCGAAGGTATTCGATGCAACCGCCGACCACCGCGTCGATAGCGTTGATGCCGCGGCTGCCGACCGCAACGGCCACGGTTTCGCCCGGCCGGGTCAAGCCCTCTATGGCCAGCGAAGCCAGAGCGGACCGAACGGCTTGCGGCACGTCGCCGAGGGCTGCCCGATGAAGCGCCTGCCGGACTCGAGCCACTTCGGGATATGTCAAAGGTATCGCCTTCGTCATGATGCTTCGGCTGAAAGCCGTTGTGTCATCGGTTTAAAAGAAGGATCGGGGGGTTAAAGCGTTACCGGCAGGTGCTGTCGCCTCTGCGAGGCAAGCCGAATGGTGGGGCGCTCCGGAACCCTGCCAGAATTCGGAACCGGAGCGCGTTCTAAAATTCTTAGGTCTCTTCTACCGTGATGGCATTATCTTCGCATACTTCTACGCAGCTTTCACAGCCGAGACATTCTTCAGCATTCACGGGAACGGATTTACCGTCTTGCATCTCAAATACCTCGACAGGGCAAACGTCTACGCATTCTTCACATCCTACACATTTTTCTTCGTCAACTGTGGGCGTAAAGGCCATAACCGATTTCTCCTTTCTTGAGATTTTGAAAGAAGGTGACCGAATCACCTGTTGTTTCCAATCACGAAGGAACGTCATTATACCAATTAAAAAGCCGCGTCAAGCCTTGATACACTTTTTGCGGCAACAAAATATAAAAAAATACAACTATAACTATACTTTATAATTTCAGATTATTACATTATATTTAACCATTAAAATCGGGAGAAGAACCAAAGCTTATCGTTCGATCCAGGCGACTACCGTATTTTTCAGCCGGGTGCCCAAATCACCCTCGGTGCCCGGCTCATCGGAAGGGGGAAAAGACCCTTGCAGGAGCGTGCCGGGCGACTGTCCGGGAAAAAGGTATACCCTCAGTGTCGCACCGCCCGCAGGGCCCTCGGCAGTTGGAACCGGCGGCCAGGTCAACTTGTCGGCCGCTTCGACGGCCTGTTCGGAGTGCGTCAAACCGATCAAGCGTTCCAGCAGCCCCCGCCGCCAGCTTTCCAAGCCCTCCGACCGACCGCTGTCCACCGGCAGGCCAGCTGCCTCTAAAACCTTGACGGCCAGGGCTCCCGATTCGGTAAGATACTCCACAACCGATCGACTGGCGGTAACGAAAATGCCCGACGCCTTCGGGCCTCTTTGCACGGCATCGGCCACCGCCAGCAAAGCCCAGGCCCCGATCCGCTCCTTGAGCATGTAGTCCGCCCCTTCCCCGGGCGCAACCCTCTGAGCCCCGGTTTCCTGACGCGGGATCGCCTCGTCACCCCTTAGATGTCTGAAAAGCGTCTGTTCCATTTCGGCGGCCCGTTGCAGGTCCGTCACCAGGGAATCGTTCTGAACATCCATCTCCTGGGCAATGCGGAGCAACAGCCGTGCATTCAGCAGCCGTGTTTCATAAGTCCGTGTCTCAGGCCGGCTCTTCCCCTTTATGTCCGCCAGGATCCAAGCGCCGGATGTCTCGTCGAAAAACGGCCACCTGTCCTTGCGTGTCCTGAAATATGCCAGATCGATACCGCGTTTGTCCCGGTGCAGGGCGGCCCAATTACGATAATCCGTCAAAAGAGATGCCAGTTTTTCTTCTTCGGCCGGGACCGGCACCCGCAGTACGACCTGCCCCGTCTTTTCCCACTCCCGCAGCGGCGGCGGGATATCCCCCGCGGAGGGCTGGTAGAGCACCACCGGGCTGAAGCAGGCCTGAACGGCTTCCATGACCGGACGCGCCACATAAGTGTGTGGAAAATAAATCGGTGTCATGCTGATCACTCGTCCCCCTGCCTGAGGTGGAAGGTGTAAGGGATAAGGTGCAAGTTTGCAAGGCTAACGGCGTAGGGCAAAAGGCTAAAGGCATAGAGTGTAGGGTGTGAGGTTTAAGGTGCAGGGTGTAAGGCCTTTTACCCTATACCTTCTACCTTAAACCTTGTACCCTCTCTCTTGAGCTTTGAGCTTTAAGCCTTTCGCCTTCCGCCGTTTTTCTTTCGCCTTCCGCCTTTCGCCTTCTGCCTTTTTCCTTTAGCCTTGAGCCTTCTGCTTTTCGCCTTTAGCCTTTTTCCTTCTGCCTTTCGCCTTGAGCCTTTTGCCTTAACCCTCCGTTTTCCCGCCTGCGGCTTCCCCGTCCTGCACGACGACGCCCATCTCCCTGAGCTGCTCACGCAACCGGTCGGCGAGCGGCCAGTTCCGTTCCGCCCGCGCCCTCTCCCTTTCTTCGATCACCGCCTGAACCGAGGGATCGGCGGCCGCATCCTCGAATTCGAGCAGGTTCAGCACGGAATCCAGGCTTCGGAGGGCGTCGATGATCTTGCCGGCACCCGCGGCATCGATCTGCCCGTCCCGCACCAGAGAGTTCACTTTTTTAACGACCTTGAATATCGACGCCAGGGCCGTCGATATGTTCAAATCGTCGTCCAGTCCACTGATGAAGCCCTGTTTGATATCGTAGAGGAGCTGGTCGAGGTCCGCATACGGCCGACCGTCACGCAAGTTTTTCAATCTTCGGATGCAGTTGTTCAACCGGCCCAGAGAACGGCCAGCATCTTCGAGTCGATCGGGTGAAAAGGTAACCGGCTTGCGGTAGGGCGACGTCAGCAGCCAGTAACGGACCACTTGGCCGGAATATCCCAGGCGACGCAAATCCGCCGGCGTCACACCGGCGCTGTGCCGGTCTACCTTGTGCCCATCCGCCATGACCGGTTCGCAATCGACCCAGCAGCGCACCGGTGGTTGGCCGCTGAGGGCCGCTGCAATGGCATTGATGTTCTCGTGATGGGGAAACATCAACTCGCGGCTGCTGGCATGAATGTCGAATCGCTGTCCGAGATATTTCGTGGAAATAGCGGCCGCTTGTAAATGCCATGATGGCCGCACACTGCCCCAAACGGTTTTGGTGTAGACTCCCCTCTTCAAATCCGTCAAACGCGCGCGCTTGAAAAGCGTGAAATCACGGGGATTGTCTTTTTCGTATTCGTCCAGGTCCACGGTGGCGCCCAGCCTGATCTTGTTGATGTCGATCCCGGAAAGGCGGCCGTAGTCCCCGAAACGGGAAATGTCGAAATAGAGCGACCGCAGCTTTTCGTATGCAAACCCCTTCTTGGCCAATTGCTCGGCCAATTGAACCATATCGTCCAGATGTTCACTGGCGCGCGGATACTCATCGGCCGATTTGATCCCGAGCCACGCCAGATCCCGGTTGAACTGCTCGATATGCCGGACCGTAAAGACCTTCAGATCCTCGCCTGCTTTTTCTGAGCCGGCGATGGTTTTGTCGTCCAGGTCGGTGATGTTCATCACATGTTTGATCGCATATCCACGGTAGGCCAGATAACGGCAGAGGAGATCCGAGACGATGAAGCGCCGCATTTCTCCAAGATGAATCGGCGCATGAGCGGTCGGCCCGCAGGTGTAGATGGAGACCTTGCCCGGCACCAACGGCTCGAAGGCTTCTTTGCTGCGGCTCATGGTGTTGAAAAGCTTCAGGTTGACCTTTTCCTTGACCACGAACAACGAGGTGCTCAGATACCGCTCCCCGCTGTCGGGCAAAATGGCGACCAGCGTGCCGGAAGCCATCGCCCGGGCCTGCTCGACGGCAATCGCCATGGCGGCCCCGCTGCTCATGCCGACCAGAAGCCCCTCTTCTCTGGCCAGACGACGGGTCATGTCAAAGGCCTCTTCATCATCGATGTTGATCTTTTGATCCAGACGGCTTTTTTCAAAAATCCCCGGGCAATAGGCCTCCTTCATATTCTTCAGCCCCTGGAGCTTGTGGCCGAGGTACGGTTCGACACCGACAATCCGGACGTTCGGATCGAACTCTTTCAACCGCCGGGAAACCCCCATCAGCGTTCCGGATGTTCCCAGGGTGGCGACAAGCGTCGTCAGTCGGCCGCCGGCCTGTTCCCAGATTTCAACGGCCGTTCCATTGTAGTGGGCCTGCCAGTTGGCCGGGTTGTTGAACTGATCGGTCATGAAGTAGGTGTCGGGGGCCTCGCGCGCCATGAGATAGACCTCCTCGATGGCGCCGTCGGTGCCGAGATGACCGGGCGTCAGAAGGATTTCGGCCCCACGCGCCTTGAGTATTTTCTGGCGCTCGACACTCACCGCCTCAGACATGGCCAGCAGGAGCCGGTAGCCTTTGACGGCACATACGAGCGCCAAGCCGATTCCGGTGTTGCCGGAGGTGGCCTCGATAACGATTTTGTCGGCGGTCAGTTCCCCCGATTGTTCACCGGCTTCGATCATGGCCAAGGCGGCCCTGTCTTTGATCGACCCGCCGGGATTAAAATATTCGAGCTTGGCCAGCAGAGTGACCGCCGGATTCGGGTTCAGACGCCGGATTTCCACCAGCGGCGTCTTGCCGATCAGATCGATGATGGTTCGTGTCATATTAAGTTAAGCCGGTTGAGCCCGTTAGGCCCGTTGAGCCGGTTAGGCCCGTTGAGTCCGTTTAGCCGGTTCAACCGATCCTCCCCTCCATCAACCGCTCGATCGCCTTCTTAATGTCCCGACAGACGGCCGCTGCATCCTGCTCGGCATCGACGATGCAAAATCGCTCGGATTCGTGGCGCGCAATGTCGAGATAACCGGCTCGGATCTTGCGGTGGAAGTCAAGCGCTTCTTTTTCGAAACGGCTTTCTGCACCGGTGCGATCGCCCTTGTCGATCTGGGCCCATGCCCGGGCTAATCCGATTTCCGGTGGCAGATCGAGCAGAATGGTCAGATCGGGCCTGAGGTTTCCCAGGATAAACCGGTGAATGCGTCGGATCTCCTCCAGGTCGAGCCCGCGGGCATATCCCTGGTACACCATGGTGGCGTCGAAGAACCGATCGCAGAGCACGGTTTTACCGGCGGAAAGGGCGGGCGCAATAATCTTGCGGACATGTTCGGCCCGGTCGGCCTCGTAGAGAAACAGTTCGGTCAGCGCGTCCATCTCCCGGTTGTCCGGATTCAACAGGATCGATCGAACCGTCTGGCCGATATCCGTCCCGCCGGGCTCACGGGTGACGACCACCGTAAGCCCCCGTTCTTGCAGAAACGCTCGGATATTGCCCAGTTGAGTCGACTTGCCCGATCCCTCGACGCCTTCCAGGGTAATGAACATTGAGGTTTCTCGTCAAGAAGTTGCGCTGCCGCCGCGGTAGAAATGCCGTTCCAGCAGCCGGTGATAAGACGTCCAGGGTTCGTCGGAATCTTCCGCCGCGATGAAGTCCCGGATGCCGTTGACTCGGGCGTCGATCTCGTCGATATAGTGTAAAAGGACCGCTTCGATGGTTTTGGGCGGTTCAGGGGATCCGAACTCACGCGCCCCGTGATGGCTGATAATCATATGTTTCAACAAATTGGCCTGCTGCAGGGGAAAATCCGGGATCAACTGCAATTTTTCATCAAGGAGATGGACCGCGATCACGATGTGGCTGATCAGTCGGCCCTCGTCCGAGTAATCAATCTTGGAATCATAGACCAGCTCTCTGATCTTGCCAACATCGTGCAGAATGGCACCGGCAATCAACATGTCCCGGTCGATGCCCCCGTAGTGGATCGCGATGCGGTCGGCCAGGATCGTCATGGAAAGCGTGTGTTCCAACAAGCCGCCGATATAGGCGTGGTGCATCTTCTTGGCGGCCGGGGCCGTCTTGAAAGCCCGCGCAAACCCTTCATCCGCCCAGAAGAGTTCAAAGAGACGTTTCAAATGGGGTGTTTCGATACCGGTCGAAATGTCAACCAGACGCGCGAACATCTTTTCGACGTCGCGGGTCGTGGCCGGGACGAAATCCGCCGGATCCAGGGTGTCGGCAGGACAGGCCTCCATTTCCTTGACCACGAACTGCAAGGCCCCCTTGTACTCCGAAATACCGCCTTTGACCCTCACATAGCCCCCGCTGTTGGTCTTGTCTCTGATCTGCTCGAGGTTGTCCCACATCACGCCCTTGATGCGACCGCTACGATCGCAGAGCGTAACGGTGAGGTAGTTATCGCCGTTGCGCTTGCGGGCGAGGTTTTTCTCCGCCAGAACGAAAATGTCGTCGATCGTATCTCCGGCCTGTAAGTCTTGGATGAATTTAGTTTTCATGTGGCCCGTTAAATATCGATTTCCCAATCCTTGAGTTGATCCAAAACGCCATAATCCGTCATATCGCACTTTATCGGCGTTATGGAAATGAATTTTTCGGCGAGGGCCGTCCCGTCGGTGTCCGGGTTCGCGTCGAAACGCTGTGATTCGCAGCCTTGCCAGTAATAGGTGCGGTTGCGGGGATCGACCCGTTTTTCAAAAACATCCAGAGATTCCGGCAAGCCTTGACGGCTCGGGCGCACACCGACCATCGCATCAATCGCCACACTCGGAATGTTGACATTCAAGAATGTTCCGGCCGGCAATCCGGTCTGGAAAACCTTTTCAGTCAGCTTGCGCACAAAAAGGGCGGCATCATCGTTGTGCTCCGCCGCAAAACCGTCCATCGAAACGGCAATGGCAGCCACTCCATAAATAGCGGCCTCCTTGGCAGCGGCTACCGTACCCGAATAATTGATGTTGATGCCCACGTTGGCCCCGGGGTTGATGCCGGCAACCACCATGTCGGGCCGTGTACCGAGCAGTTCAAAGAGTCCCAGTTTGACGCAATCCGCTGGTGTGCCGCTGACGGCATAGCCCTTGTAGCCTCCATTCACCGTTACCATTGTCGCGCGCAGGGGTTCATTGAGGGTGATGGCATGCCCGATCGCACTGCGTTCGCGATCCGGCGCGATCACCGTAACCGCGTGATGCTCCTGCAACCGCCGGTAAAGCGCCCACAATCCGTCGAAGTAAATGCCGTCGTCGTTGGTCAACAAAATATTCATAGATTATATTTTCGTGTTAAACGCTCATGACCCTTCGGGCCACCACGATGCATGAAAATGACGCGCCGGAGCCCGGATGAGCGGTTGAGAACAGCGGCTGACTGTCTGAGTCGCCGGGGTCTTAGACCGGACCCGATGTCGATACCGCATAAAAGGTACAACCTTGGCGACAAACCCGACCCCCTTATTTGAAGACGGGCCTGCTCCGGGCTTAGAGCCCGTTGGCGGCGAGTTTCAGCCGCAACTCGAAACCGGTTATCCGGACTCCGGCGCCTACCTCAGTTTTCGTATTAGAGGATACTTGTTTTCACAGAGGATTGCCTAATCCCCCAACCCTATCTTGACATTTTTCGCCGAGTTAGCTTTTATACTGCAAATTCTCGCCCCGTTCAACCGGGAATCCGATAATATCGCCGCAGAAGGTTTAATGTCGCATCAATTCGCATCCGCTGCCGCCACCCGTCCGCCTATCGCGGGGGCTGCGGCAGTGGTTCGAATCACAGTGGTTCGGTCCTGGATTTTTCTGTCGATGTGCCTCTGTCTGGTTCTGACCTCCGGCGCAGCCCGGGCCCAGAATTTCGAGGGGTTCATGGACAAGCTCAACCGCAACGATACCGAACTGCCATGGACAATCAACGCCGATACCATGCGGTATGATGAAAAGTCGCAGCTGTACACTGCGGAAGGACATGTCCTCATCACCAAGGGCGATCGCATTATCAGCGCCGACCGGGTTCAGTTCGATCAGCAGAACATGACCGCGCTGGCTGAAGGCAATGTGAAGGTCACCACCGGCAGCGACTTTTTAACCGGCAGCCGTATCGAGCTCGACCTCGACCAAAAGACCGGCATCGTTTACGACGGCTCGATCTTTCTCAGAGAAAACAATTTCCACATCACCGGTCAGAAGATCATGAAGACCGGCGAAAGGACGTACAAGATCGAAAATGCCGGCGTGACCACCTGCGACGGCTCGCGGCCGGATTGGATCATCAACGGCAAACAGATTGATGTGACGCTGGAAGGGTACGGCGTTGTCGAAGGGGCCGTGCTTCGCGCCGGAGGGATTCCGGTTCTCTATTCGCCCTATCTCGTCTTCCCGGCCAAGAACAAACGACAAACCGGGTTTTTGGCGCCCCAGATGGGGGTCTCCAGCCGCTGGGGATACTTCATCAATCAACCGTTCTTCTGGGCCATCAGCGACAGTACCGATGCCACTTTCTACGCAAATTACATGACCAAGCGGGGCAACAAGATGGGCGCCGAGTTTCGATACGCTTTAAGTGAGACCACCAAGGGCGCCTGGATGGCCGATTATCTCAAAGACCGCCAGATCGACGACGGCATCGGTGATTCCAGCCAAGATTGGGGGTACCCGGATGACGACTTCCTGCGCCCCAACCGGGACCGCTACTGGATCAGAGGGGGGCATTATTTTACGGCCGGGGATGACTGGCGCGGCCGTTTGGAAATAGACTTCGTCAGCGATCAGGATTACCTGAAGGAGTTCAAGAACGGGTATACAGGATATGACGCAACGGATTCCTATTTTCTCCGTGCGTTCGCCCGGCAATTGGACGACTACACCGACCCGTTGCGGCTGAACCGCTTCAGCCTGACCCGAACCTGGGATAAGTTCAATCTCGATGCCGATTTCCAGTGGACCGAAGATGTCATCAAACGCCGTTTCGAAGAGAGCGACGACACCCTGCAGCGGCTCCCGGCGATCTCTTTTTTCGGCATCAAACAGCAACTGTTTTCATCGGACCTCTATTTTGATCTCTTTTCCAGCTACAATTATTTATATCGTCAGGAGGGCGCCACGGGGCAGCGCCTCGATGTTTATCCCCGCTTCTACTGGCCCATGCGCTTCAGCCGATACTTTTCCCTGGAGCCGTCGATCGGCTTGCGGGAAACCCTCTGGTGGACGGACCCGACGACGGACGGCAGCCGGTTCTCCAACCGTCAGCTTTGGGACGGCCGCGTCGAGATGAAGTCTGATATTTACAACATCTTCGCCACCGACTGGATGCGCTTCGATCGGATCAAGCACATCGTCAGACCCAGAATCGTTTATGAATACGTGCCGGATGTCGGCCAGAACGATCTCCCCGATTTTGATTTTATCGACCGTATCGGACCCGCCAACCTCGTCACCTATTCCATCAACAACTTTTTAATTGCCCGCTCCCCCGGAACGGCGCCGTCGGATACGGTCGGTGACGAGCCGCCGGCGTATGACTACCGCGAGATTGTCAGGTTCAACCTGGAACAGAGCTACTATTTTGATCCGACCACCAGGGAAGATGCAACCGCGGAAGAAAAGGAGCAACACTTTTCGCCCATCGGCGCCGAACTCGATATCGGGCTCACTCCCTACCTTACCCTCGACTCGGAGGCCAAGTGGGATGTCTACGACAACCGGCTCGCTTCGACCAGCGTCGCCATGCTGCTCTCCGACATCCGCGGTGACCGGTTGACCACGGCATACAGCTACACGCGCGACAATACCAACTCCATTACCGCCGACCTGCTGGTCATCTGGAACCAATCCGTGGCGACGGGGTTTTTGTACGAAACAAATCTTCGCACAAATGAACGGCTGCAGACCGGGGTCCGGCTGCTATACCGCGCCGGCTGCTGGGGGCTTCA
Source organism: Desulfobacterales bacterium (assembly GCA_039768375.1). Lineage (GTDB taxonomy): Bacteria > Desulfobacterota > Desulfobacteria > Desulfobacterales > SG8-13 > JARFQH01. The sequence continues at coordinate 13,550 of JBDNAO010000557.1, forward strand.
GGTCAACTATCTCGATGAACCCAACGACCGGACAATCGCATTTTCCGTCAACCTCTTTGGCCTGGGAGAATTCGGGACAGCGTACTAAACCGAATAACAACCACTGCGATCGGGAATAATCGACAATGACAGACGAGCTTCATGTTTCATGGTATGTCCTGCACACGAAGAGCCGTTTCGAAAACGTGGTCTCCGACGGGCTGGACAAGAAGAAAATAGAGGTGTTTCTGCCGAAGGTTCGCGTCAAAAGCAAACGGCGTGACCGTCGACTGATGATTCATGTTCCCCTTTTCCCGGGCTACCTTTTCGTGAAATCGGATCTGAACCCCTACCGGCATCTCGATATCCTCAAGACAACCGGCGCCGTGCGCCTGATCGGGACGAAAGACGGTCCGGTTCCGGTTGCGGAGGACACCATCACATCTTTGAGAATCATGGTGTCGGTGGAGCAACCGATCGCCACCGGAAGCCGGTTGCGGAAAGGCGACCGGGTCATCGTCGTTTCCGGACCGTTTGCGGGGGTCTCGGGCACTTTTGTCCGGTATCGCGGCAAGGGACGGGTGGTGGTCAACATCGAGGCCCTGGGTCAGCATGCCGGGGTGGATGTTGACGAAGGTGAGGTCGAAAGGTTGCCCGATATACTGTCATAACTGCTTGACTTTTTATCAGGATTTATTTTATAAACGTGACCTTGAGTTCAGCCATGCGTTCTGTGAGAAGGAGGAAATATGAACAAACTGGAGTTGATCTCCACGCTGAAAAACGAGGCCAACATATCGAAATCCGAGGCCGCCAAGGTCATTCAAATATTTTTCGACAGCATGTCGGAGGCCCTTGCCGCAGGTGAACGGGTCGAAATAAGGGGTCTGTGCAGTTTTTTCGTCAAGGAATATAAAGCCTACACCGGGAGAAATCCCAAGACCGGTGAAAAGGTGCTCATCAACCCCAAAAAACTGCCGTTTTTCAAATCGGGCAAAGAACTGCGCGAGCGGGTCGATCTGGGACACTGATGCGGTGTCTGGATTTAAATCCATCATAGAGCAGGAGCGGCCTGTCAGGATATTAAAGACCCTATATCGCAAAGGAACCATTCCCCATGCCCTGCTGTTTACCGGTCAGGAAGGTGTCGGTAAGCACAGCGCCGCCATTGCCTTCGCAATGATCTGCAATTGCATCGGGATGGAAACGCCTCTCCCTTCTCGCAGCAACACCCAAACCCAGCTCCGGTCACCGGCGATTCGCGATGATGAACCATGCGGCGTGTGCCCGGCGTGCCGTAAAATTATGTCTGGAAATCATCCGGATGTGATCCACGTCAAACCGACCGGCGCCACCATAAAAATCGCCCAGATCCGTGCGCTATGTGAGGCATTATCGATGAAGCCTTACGAGGCGAAAATGCGGGTCGTGATCGTTACCGATGCCCACGCCATGAACCCCTCAGCCGGAAATGCGCTGCTCAAGATGCTCGAAGAGCCACCCGACCGCACCATCCTCATCCTCACGGCACCGCAGAGAGTAGATCTGTTGCCAACCATCGTATCGCGATGCCAGTTGGTGCGTTTCAATCCCATCACCCGGCGCACGATAGCGGTCGAACTGGTTAAAGAGCACGGGCTCGAAAAGCAGGCGGCATCAGTTCTGGCAGCCGTGGCAAACGGTAGTCTCACCCGCGCTAAGACCTTGGTTCAGTCGGACTGGCTACGGTACAGGAACTGGTTGATCACCGCCTCCGGGCTGGCGGCACCCGAACAGCTCGGTACGCGGGACACCGGTCAGCTGCTCGCTTTTGCCGAAACGCTGTCAACCCGCAAGGAGGTGGTCTCCGATGCACTGGCCGCCCTGTTGACCTGGCTGCGGGACCTGATCGTCTGCCGCTACGCCCCCGAATGCATCGTCAACACCGATCTGATTGACAAACTGCATAGGGTGTCGGAAAAGAATCCTGTCAGTGCCGTAATGAATAGGATGGAGGCCATTCGAACCGCTCAGAAGGATATCGGGGCCAACGCCAATCTACGACTAACCTTAGAGGTCATGGTGCTAAGGCTCGCAGCGGCATAATCCACCTTTTTTCCGGAATCTGACACAACGGTGTTGACATCCGTTTGCGACACGCATTAGTTTCCGCCTAAAATTAACCCTTTTATGCCTTAACGGATGAGACCACACAGATGAGCAAGAAAGTCGGCATTCGATTCAAACCGGCCGGCAAGGTTTACGACTTTGACTGCGGCGCTTTTGTGCTCAAGCGCGGTGACCAAGTGATCGTGGAGACCGAGCAGGGCTTGAGTTTCGGCACGGTAACCATGCCACCGCAGCCGATAAACGAAAAAACGGCTGAGAAACCCCTTAAAAAGGTGCACCGTCTGGCAGCCGAGAAGGACCTGCGCCAGCTCGAGATCAACACGGGTGATGAAAAGAAGGCCCATCTCTACTGCCTGGAATGCATCAAAAAGCTCGGCTTGAAGATGAACCTTTTTGCGGTTGACAAATCTTTCGACGGCAGCAAATACACTTTCTTCTTTACCTCCGAAGGGCGGGTCGATTTCCGGCAGCTGGTCAAAATGCTCGTCAAGAGACTCGGCGTGCGCATCGAAATGCGTCAGGTCGGTATTCGCAATCAGACCAAGATGTGCGGGGGGCTTGGCCGCTGCGGCCGCGAAACCTGTTGTTCGTCCTTCCTCGACAAATTCGGTCCGGTTTCGATTCGCATGGCCAAGGAACAAGACCTGTCGCTTAACCCCACGAAAATATCGGGACAGTGCGGACGGCTCATGTGCTGCCTCACTTATGAATACGAGACTTACAAGTCCCTCAAAAAGGATTTTCCCAAGACCGGTAAAGTGGTCCAGACACCGGCCGGCGAGGGCAAGGTTGTCCGTCACAATGTGATGGCCGGGCTGGTGACCGTGCGGCTGGAAGGCGGCGGCGAAACCGACGTACCGCTGAAAGACATCGTGCGGGAGCAGCGCTGAAAGGCGCAGCCCTTTGAGCCCGTTTATCGCGCATAGCCCCATGGGCCACCGCAGTGCATGAAAACTGTAAGAGGGTACTCGGTTCTGGGTTCTGGGTTGAGGGATGAAAGCAGTTTGAGGTGTCAGTTGTCGGCCAATTAAATTTCAAATAACAAAACTCAAATACCAACCAAATTACAATGACCAAAATTCGAAATT
>JBDNAO010000150.1:0-3444 GCA_039768375.1 Desulfobacterales bacterium
AAATAGCGGCTAAAACAATTTAGATTGTATAGGAGACAGGTCGTGCCATGTTAGAGCAGCAGGTGCAGAAATATTTCGGGTTCAATACATTTTTTAAGGGCCAGGAAGATGTCATTCGTAAAATTCTGGAGCGTCAATCCGTAGCGGCCATCTTTCCCACCGGGGCCGGCAAATCCCTTTGTTACCAGCTGCCGGCAATGTTATTGCCCGGCCAGACGCTGGTGGTATCGCCCTTGCTGTCTCTAATGAAAGACCAACTAGATTTTTTGTTGGCAAACAACATCCCGGCCGCTCGTCTGGATTCGACCCTTGCAAAAAACGAATACACAGCCATTCTCGAGAACGCCAAAAACAAACGATTAAAAATCCTGATGATTTCAGTCGAACGGTTTAAAAATGAACGATTTCGCGCCCAACTGGAAAAAATGGACATCACCCTTCTGGTTGTGGACGAAGCCCACTGCATCTCCGAGTGGGGGCATAATTTTCGGCCCGAATATCTGAAATTGCCGGATTACCAGAAAGAATTCAAAATAGCGCAAACGCTGTTGCTGACCGCCACTGCCACGGCACCGGTGATTGACGACATGTGCGCCAAAATCGATTGAAAACTACAGCCAGGAAATAGGACGTTCAGGGCGAGACGGATTATCCGCTTTTTGCGAAATGTTGGCCAACAGGGACAATATTCATGTTTTAGAGAATTTTATTTATGGCGATACCCCGGAGAAATCTTCGGTTTTTGAATTGCTGCGAACCATAAAGAACAATAACGGCTTTATCTGGGAAATTAAAGCAGTAGCGCTTTCCAATGCCTTAAATATCAGAATTCTTCCCTTAAAAACGATGTTGGTTTACCTTGCGATGAAAGAAATTATTCGACCCAAGCTGACCTATTTTGAAGAGTATTCTTTCCAGTATGAGAAAGAGCCGGCAGAGATCATCAGCAGTTTCGAAGGGGAAAGAAAGCAGTTTGTTGCCGCGGTCATGAATCATTGTCATACCCGAAAAATATGGACAACTGTTGACATCCCGGCAATCCTTAACAGTTATGATACGGAACGGCAGCGGATTATCGCTGCCTTGGAATACTTTGATGAGAAAGGCTGGATCGAACTGCAATCCAAACAGGCTATTGAAGTATACGACATTTTGACCCAAGCGTTTGATATCACCATCATGACTGAAAAAAAAGAAACTGCCGCACTTCGGCATCTTTGAAAGGTATCCATTTATTAAAGTAAATAATTGGATCGTGGAAAAGCAGGAGAAAGGTCGCGACCCTAACGCTTGGAGGAGCGGAATCACACAAAAATAATCACTATCAAAATAATGATAAGGAGCAACCCAAATGAAATATCGTTATCTTGGATCTTCCGGACTGTTGATGTCGCGAATTACGCTTGGAACAATGACCTTCGGGGCCCCTGATTGGGGATGCGATGAAAGGGAATCTCAGGCCATCATCAAGAAATACTTCGATGCGGGGGGCAATTGTCTGGATGTCGCCGATATCTATGCCGGAGGACGATCCGAGGAGATCGTGGGAAGCCTCATGCCTGATTTGAACCGTGATGGAATCATCATTGCCAGTAAATTTTCACTTCCCTCCGGGAAGGCCATTACGCAGTTCGGTGCCAACCGCAAGCAGATCATCTCCTCATGTGAAAAGAGTCTCAAGCGGCTGAAGACCGATTATATCGACCTTTACCATGTCCATGTTCCCGACCCTGTAACCACCCTCGAAGAAACACTGCGGGCCATGGACGATCTCGTGCGGCAGGGGAAGGTCCGTTATACGGGGTCGAGCATGTTTTTCGGATGGCAGTTGGCCAAAGCACAAGGCGTATCAGCAAAGTACAACCTGGAAAAAATGGTGGCCGGTCAATACATCTACAGTCTGATTCACAGGGAGCTGGAAAAGGAAACCATACCGGCTGCCGTTGATGCGGGTATAGGAATCACCTGCTTCAGTCCGCTTGGCGGAGGGCTGCTGACCGGCAAATATCAGGGCAAAGAAAAACCGGAAAAAGGCACCCGTGCTTCCTTTCGGACCGAAGTGGACGGTCCCAGGTTTTGGCATCCCAGAGGCCACAAAACCGCCGAAATAGTCGAAGATGTTTCCAGGAAATCCGGAATACCCATGGCAAAGCTCGCCATTGCATGGCCCTTGGGAAGGAACTTTGTCACTTCGGTGATTATCGGTGTCAAAAACATCGATCAATTGGAAAAGAACATGGAGCCAGCTGAATGGGATCTACCGAAAGAGGTGTGGGATGAATTGGAAAGAAGGACCCGTCCCGAAGAAGAATACATGACCTGGTACAATAAATTCAATTATGAACGCTTCTTCAATGCAAGCGAGTTCCATGACGTGAAAGTAGAACTGATATAAACGGGTTTAGGGCCCCAGCAAAAAATAATTCCATAGAATCTTTCTCCCATAATAATGTGAGGCATTCATTTTAAAGCGGATGGCAACTGCACATTCATAGGAGGGCAGTGATCCGAGAGATGACATCGTTGACCATTCGTCTGGTGGCGGGGCTGCCGTAGTTTTGGATGAGGAAATAGGCCACGGCCAGCAGAACTGCGATGCTGACCACCCGCTTGACCAGCCTTCCCAGATGTGAAACGACAGAAGACCATATCCTCTTCGACAGCTGCGGTGAATGCGGAGATACCCGTCGCGCTCGTCCGATTTCCTCGAGCACCCGCATCCCCACATCCCTTAGAGCTCGAGCCGGCGAGTCAGCCGGCTGATCACGATCGATCTTCCGGTTTTTCTCTTCGGTCTTCCCGGAGTGATCGAGCTCGGGGATGTGGCTGGCCATCATCGCTGCCAGCTGCTCGACCTCCCAGTCCCAACGGCGATCGGTCAGTTCAAACGCCTGGATACGGGACAGTCGCTGGATGCTGTCCGGCAGAGCCGAGGCCGGCGGCATCTGGGCGCCCCCCACCAAAATCGGAACGATCCAGGTGTTCCTTGCCAGTGCGGCTTCAATCTCCAGTCGGACCCAATCGCCGGGTTCATGCAGACGCGGTGCTCCCTTTTCGTTCCGATGATCCAGCCACTGAGGGCCGAGCACCACCAGCAGGGCACTGCAGGAGGCAATCGCCGATTCAATGGTCTCGGCAAAATCGTCCCCGGGCCTGATTTCCACATCTCGGAACACCCGCTCCTCTCCGAAGCGATCGATCAGATCGTCGGCCAGGCGTCCTGCAAATCCCTGGCTTCCCCGTCTGCGGTAGCTGATGAATATCCCCGTCACACTAGTGTCTCCCGGACTGGTGAAAAGGTTTCTGAGGCGGTTTCCCATTGGCAGTGGGTCTCCTCCCCAAGATACTTGGCAAATTCTTTATGACCGACAGGCGGCCAATAAGTAAAATCATCCTTTGAAGAATATACGCATTCGTAATTTACGCATTTATTAATAACCTTTC
>JBDNAO010000558.1:0-5812 GCA_039768375.1 Desulfobacterales bacterium
ACCAAAATACAAATAAATTCCAAATGACAATATCCAAAAATTGCTTTCATCCATCAACCCTGAACGTTGGACCCCTGGCCCAGACCTGGCTTGGAGGGATGTGATGATGGAAAGCAGCGTCTATAAAATATGCAAACAATTTCGTATCCACGTTCCGTCGCGCCAGGGCGGGCTTGTTCCGGGAACCTTATATGCATTCAATTGAGTCACTCAAGGCAGTCGCGACATTTCAAAGATGACACGACACTAAAGACAAAATCAGGGGTGCGACCCCGCCTATAGCGCCTTTCAGGCAGATATCCTCCATTTCTCGTATCTATTCCACTCATCTCTTTCCCCCATTGATCGACCTGGCTGCAGGTGGGTATAAAGTATCCACTCACTCTATCTCGAAGCGGCTGATTGAGTAAAAAGGTTACATCGGATTCTTGCCATTTAACCGGCTCACACTTATCCTTATGTCAACCGTATCGACACCGGGCCGCGATCTTCCCTCTAACGGGGCGTCGAGGAACCGGCCGATGGCATCAGAATTGCTCCGTGAACAATCCATGCAGGCAGCAGCGAAAATAAGCAAATTGTGGACCGGGATTCCGGGGTGGATTTATATTGGCATTGCTGTCATCCTGATGCCGATTTTTACAATCTTGACGGTCGAGAACATCCACCGGCAGCAGGAAAACACTGTTCGGTTGCTTGTCGAGGAAGGCGCCGCGCTGATCCGTTCCTTCGAGGCCGGTGCCCGTACCGGCATGATGGGGCGGATGATGGGCGGTTTCAAGCTGCAGCACCTGCTCACCGAGACCGCCCAGCAACCCGACATCGTCTATTTAATGGTGACCGACGACGACGGCACGATCATCGCCCACAGCGACCTCGACCAGGTCGGCAAGGTTTACGAGCGCAATCTGGATTTCGATCAGATTGCCCGGGACCCGGACGTGCAGTGGCAGCGTGTTCGAATGGAAGACGGCCGGGAGGTTTTCGAGGTGTACCGGCGTTTCGATCCGATCGCACCGAACTGGCACCGCTCGGCATCGCGCATAAGACCGCGCGGCCACATGATGCCGAACGCCCCGCCGCAACGAATGGAAGCACCACCGCGAGAGTTTATTTTCGTGGGGCTCGACAGCGCATCGATTCTCAGCGCCCAGCGGGCCGACACCTGGCACACGATCGTGATGGCCGCCATTCTGCTCCTTGTCTGCCTTTCCGGCATTTTGCTTCTCTTCATGGCCCAAGGATATCGGACCACGCGCGCATCACTTGTCAGAATCAAGGCCTTTTCGGACAACGTCGTGGAAAACATGCCGATCGGACTCATCGCCCTCGATGATCAGCGGCGGGTCGCTTCTTACAACCAGGCGGCGCAGTCTATTCTCGGTTTCGAAGCAGACACGGTCGTCGAATACAGTGCCGCTCAAATCCTGCCGGACCAGATCACTGAAGAGATCGAGGGGCTAACTGCAGAAGGAGACGTCGTCGAAAAGGAAATCGACTGCCGGCTCGCCGACGGTCGACTGATCCCCCTGGCGCTCAGCGCCAGTGCGCTCTATGATGGTGATCGCCGGTTCCTCGGGTTCGTGCTGCTACTCAAAGATCTGCGAGAAGTCTACGCCCTTCGCAGAGAAATCCATCGCAACCAGCGCCTCGCCTCGGTCGGGCGTCTGGCGGCCGGGGTGGCCCACGAGGTGCGCAATCCACTGAGTTCCATCAAGGGGTTTGCCACCTATTTCAAGGAGCGCTACCGGGAAAAGCCCGAAGACCAGCAAGTCGCCGGCATCATGATTCAGGAAGTCGATCGGTTGAACCGGGTGATCGGTCAACTGCTCGATTTTGCCAGACCGATCAAGGTCGTTGTCAAAGCGGTAGCGGTGCCGCAACTGGTTGCCGATTCCCTGAAACTGGTGGAAACGCAGGCGAGGGAAAAGGCCATAGGGATTGAATCGATCATCGCACCGCAACTCCGGACGGTCTTTCTCGACCCGGACCGCGTCAAACAGGTCCTGCTGAATCTTTATCTCAACGCACTCGATGCGATGGAAGCCGGCGGCCGCCTTTCCGTCGGTGCCGATGATGAGGACCACGATCGGTGGATCGTTTTCAGCGTGTCCGATACCGGTCACGGTATTCCCAAGGGAAATCAATCGCAGATATTCGATCCGTACTTCACGACCAAGTCGACCGGCACTGGGCTGGGATTGGCGATTGCCCATAACATCGTCGATGCTCACGGCGGGAGCATCGAGGTCGACAGTGCGGCCGGCGAAGGGACGACCGTGACCGTCCGCATTCCAAGCACCCGGGAGGAGCCCCAAGATGAAGGCGCCTAATGCGGTCCTGGTGGTCGACGACGACCCGGCCCACCGCACCATGCTGCGGACCTTGCTCGGTGAGTGGGGCTACACTGTTTTCGAGGCCGACGACGGCCGGACCGCCATTGCACAAGTAAAGGAACGCTTTTTCGATTTGATTCTCATGGACGTGCGCATGCTGAAGATGTCCGGTATCGAGGCCCTCGAGAGAATAAAAGCCTACAATCCGGCCATTCCGATCATCATCATGACCGCCTTCTCATCGGTCGAAGCCGCTGTCGACGCGCTGAAAAAAGGCGCTTACGATTACCTGACCAAACCGCTCGATTTCGACAAGTTGAAACTGATTATCGGCCGCGCCATGGAGCACAGCCAACTCAAGGCGGAAAACCGGATGCTCAAGCAAACTCTCGGGCGGCAATTCGACCGGCGCAGTATCATCGCACAGAGCCCGGCCATGATCCGGCTGCTGGAAACCGTGGCCCAGGTTGCGCCCTCGGAGGCCACTGTGCTGATCACCGGTGAGTCGGGAACCGGAAAGGAACTGATTGCCGGCGCGCTGCACTACAACAGCCATCGCAAGGACGGGCCCTTCGTGAAGATCAACTGCGCGGCGCTGACCGAGACCCTCCTCGAATCGGAACTTTTCGGGCACGAAAAAGGGGCCTTTACCGGGGCGGAGCGCCGCAAAGAGGGATGTTTCGTACAGGCCGGCGGCGGCAGCCTTCTTCTGGACGAGGTGAGCGAGATGACGGTCACCATGCAGGTTAAGCTGCTGAGAGTGCTTCAGGAACGAGAATTGATCCGGGTCGGCGGTGAAATGCCGTTAGCGGTGGACGTGCGGGTGATCGGCGCCACCAACAAGAATCTCGCAGAACTCGTCCGGCAGGGGGATTTTCGGGAAGACCTTTACTATCGGTTGAACGTGGTCGGACTCAGCCTGCCGCCGCTGCGCGACAGAAGGGAGGATATCCCCCTTCTGGCCCAGCATTTCAGCGATATGTTCGCCGCAAGAAACAGTAAAACGGTCAAGGGCTTCACGCCGCGGGCAATGGACGCCATTCTAAAGCATGAATGGCCGGGCAATGTTCGCGAGCTGATGAACGCGATCGAACGGGGGGTGGTGTTGACCCGCAGCGACTATCTCGACCTGGCGGACTTGAGGATTGTGCCGGAGCCGGCCGGGAGCGAAACGGCCCGCGGCGAACCGGCGGATGCCGGTCCGGCGCCTCTGGAAGAGGTGGAGCGCGTCGCCATCCTCAGGGCCCTGGAAATGGCCGGCGGCAACAAGAGCGAAGCGGCCCGGCAATTGGGGATCACCCGTAAAACCCTGCACAAGAAGCTGACAAAATATGCAGCCGTCTCCCGGGAAAAAGGAAGGTCTTAAGCCGAGGGGCGCTGCGCTTTACTCGGGCCAATGACGTCTTAGTATATTAGAAAACTGAAATGAACGGTTCTATGTTCAGCCCTGCCGATGGCCGCAAGCATCAAGTTTGATCGAATAGGAAACGTTTAAGTTTCGGGGAAAAATTCCAAATCGCAAATAATAAATAACAAATAAATCACAATGACCAAAATTCAAAATTACAAACCTGTGGCTTCGGCGCGTCATTTTCATGCAATGTGGCGGTTCGAAGGGTCATGACTGTCTAAATCGGAGCCGTTAATCTGGGCGTGAAACCGCTCAACCTAATAAGAACTTAACTTTACAAATAATATTTTCGCCAATACATGGATGAAAAGCGAAATATGAGTTGCAAGATTTATAGGAAAATAGATGAACGAATCGACGTCGGCAATTGTCAAGTGCCCGAGCTGCGGTGCACGTAATAAAATCCCGCGTGAAAAAATCGGTTCGAGCGCCCGGTGCGGTAAGTGCCATTTACCGCTCGATACGGCTGCGGCCCCAGAGGATGCGGCCGGCAGCTACACGATCCGCTGTCCGCAGTGCAAGACCCGCAACCGGGTCCCGGGACACAAGATCGACAGCGGGGCTAAATGCGGAAAGTGCAAAGAAGCGCTTCCCACCGGGGAGCTCTTTATTTCCCAGCCGGTGATAGTCACGGACGCCAATTTCGAGAAGATGGTGCTGGCCGCTCCTTTGCCGGTTCTGCTTTTCTGCTGGGCCCCATGGTGTCCGACCTGCGGCGCCGTCGCCCCGATTATCGAGGATTTCGCCAGAGAGACCAAAGGCAAAATCAGGGTCGGTAAGCTCAACATCGACGGCAATCCGCAAACTGCGTCCCGGTTCAATGTCCTCAGCGTTCCCACCCTTTTTATTTTCGACAATGGCGAGATGAAAGAGAGCCTGCCGGGTGGTATGCAGAAACACCAATTGATGATGAAAATGGCCCATTACCTGTGACGGTTCAACTATGAACGAGCGGCACCGACGGCTGGTCGGAAAGATTGAGCAACTTCTGCGCGCGGGTATCAAGGTCGGGCCGGATCTGCTTGGATACATCGATGCGACCTTTTCGAACCCCTCCGTGAAAGATTTGGAAGGGATCGTTGCCGATGAATCCGACCCCGAACGGGAAGGGTTGTTGGAGCTCATCTTTTTTCCCGATGAACCGATGCAGCAGAAGCTCGAAGAGCTGCTGCCGGAAGAAGGCGGACTGGAACAGAGTGATGTCGACACCGTCGCTGCCGAGCTCTCCGCTCGCCGCATTCAAACGGCGCTCGTCTTTTCCGGCCGACGGGGTCGCCTGGCGGTCGATTTTTCGCCGGCATTGGTCACAACGTTTCTGCAGCGCCTGAATCTCACCCGCCGGATCGAGCCGCGCCTGGCAATTGCGATCTCAACTCTCGTTGCGCCGGTCGACCGCATCGCGGTCAGGGTCACACTGCGTAATACCAGCAAACCGATGGGCGACGGCAAAATCAGTTTTTTGTGCGACTTCCTTGCCAAGTTGGGTCGAGACGACCAATTGTTGGCATGTCTGGATTTTACGTTGAGCTTTCTCGAAGACATCGAAGATGGTGCCGACGTTTACGCGGCCTTGATGAACCGGCGGCGGATCAGTTGGCTGCTGCTGCGGAAATCGGCCCAGTTTGAGGAAAAACTCAAGCAGGACAACATCGAAACCCTGATGCTGCGCGGCGAGCGGGCGCCGCACGTCTCCAAGGAGGAGCTCTTGAAGACCATCGCTTTCATTGAACGCATCAGCCTGGCGGTTTTCGACCGGATCGACCCGCTGGACTACGGTCTCCGGGAAAGTGCCGATTTCGCCTTCGGGTCAGAGGCGGACCTGAGCGAGATCATACGGCGCATGCTCTAGCCTGTTTACAAAAAGGCAAATATCGCGTAAGAGAACCGGCTTTACCAACAATATTGAATCGACCGCTGCCACTGTCACCGTGAGGGAGTGTCAACCACGAATGGTTGATGGCACCATTGAGTGTCCAATTCATAAATGAGGATTTTTTTCGCTGGGTAAGGCCGCACAAAGGTTTGCGGCGAGGCGTACTGTACGTACGCCGCAGTCGGAAACCTG
>JBDNAO010000151.1:0-3576 GCA_039768375.1 Desulfobacterales bacterium
AAGCTGGTCTGGAGTATATTCTTTGCCGCGCTCATCGCTGGATAGACATCGCGCACCTGCTCCAACACATAACTGGTGTTTTGTGCCGGAACCGCCGCCAGGAACAAACCGCCCTTGAGTTTGTTAAAAATCCTGACTTTGCCAGGTTCAAGCAGTCGAACGGCATACGGCAGCGTCGACGTCTCTGCAACGACAATGTCCTTATCCCGAAGATCCAGTCCTGCGCCGTTTTTAAATTCAATACTGCCACCGCAAGAACTTGGGCACACGATCACGATCTGCCCTTGCCTGAGGTATGGCTTACAGACTTCGGCAAAGGGTCTGGTGCTGTACGCCGGGCCAACGGCATATATGATATCAGCCCCATCCAACGCTTTTTCAACATCGTGCCCGGCATAGGATACCGGCTGAAACTCTTCAAGCTCACCCTCGCAGTGGATGCCCCCGTTATTTTGGACAGCTTTAATACTTTCCGGGAATTGTTCGAAATCAAACAGACGAACCTGATGCCCGTTCGCCGCACAGTCGAATGCAACGGCACAACCCCCGTTTCCCGAACCCAATACAGCGATGTTCATATTGCTATCCTCCAGATTTCTTATTCTGTCCAGCGACACAATGAGATGAAGAATCAATCAATGTTTTAGAATTGAGCTCAAAAAGAATTTGCCCCGATCTGTTTGTGGATTGGTGAAAAAATCGTTTGGTGGTGCAACCTCGATGATCTTCCCGTCATCCATAAAGACAACCCGGTTAGCCACCTCTCGGGCGAATCCCATTTCGTGGGTGACGACCATCATGGTCATTCCCTCCTTGGCTAAATCTCGCATTACGTCAAGGACCTCATTGATCATCTCCGGGTCAAGGGCTGATGTGGGTTCGTCAAAGAGCATAATTTTAGGGCGCATACATAAGCCTCTGGCAATAGCCACTCGCTGCTGTTGACCACCCGATAGCTGGGCAGGATAGCTCTTGATTCTTTCCCCCAATCCCACCCGTGTTAATGTCTCCCTGCCGAGTTTTCCTGCTTCTTCCTTCGGAATTTTTCTCACCCTGATTGGTGCAATTGTGACGTTTTCTAAGGCTGTCATATGAGGATATAGATTAAATGATTGAAAGATAAACCCGATCTCCGCACGAATCTTGGTCATATTTATCTTTTTGTCATGGACATCCATGTCGTCGACGACAAGCTCTCCTTTCTGGATAGGCTCCAACCGATTGATACAGCGAATCAGAGTGCTTTTTCCTGATCCACTTGGACCGCAGACCACCACCACCTCGCCCTTGGCAACCTCTAGATTGATTTCTCTAAGGACATGAAGCTCACCGAACCATTTGTTTACGTTTCTGAAAGAGATCATGGAAGCATTCCCCTTTTTGTAAGGCCACCATTACGCAGGTTTTTTCCTTTTCCTCTTTAGAGCCTTGTACTTGTTACAGCCATCCGCCTTTCCAGGAAATTTGACAAATTTATCAGCGGATAACAGATAACGAAATATAAAAGGCCTACAAGGCCAAATACCATCAGGCCTTCCGGAATGCGCTGAACGGTCAGCCAACCGACCCTGGTTATATCGACCACTCCGATTGCAGAGACAACCGACGAATCTTTAACCAGGAGAACATATTGTCCTACCAGAGGCGGCATGATGGTTCGCATCGCCTGAGGTAAAATAATATATCGAAGTTGTTGATAAGCTGAAAGGCCCGAGGCAGTTGCGGCTTCTCTTTGCCCGGATGGAACGGCTAAGATACCGCCGGCCACGATTTCACAAATAAAGCTGGCAGTGAGGTTGGTGAGGGCGATGACTGCAGCCGGAAAAGCCTCTAATTCTATGCCGGCACTTGGCAGAATAAAGAATATAATAAAGATCTGAACCAGAAAGGGTGTTCCACGGATGAGGTCCACCCAAGCGCCGATGATAAATCGTAAGATCTTGTTGCCGCTGGCCCTAATGATTCCGCAAACGAAGCCGATAACTGACCCGGCGATTAAACTCAAGCCGGAAACCGCTACGGTCATCCAAAGTCCTTTGAGGAAGAATGGCAGGCTGTGCAGCAGTTCGTTAAAATAGAAACCCCACATAGTTTAACCCTCGCGCCTCAATGTGCTTCCCTGAAAATCAGACGTTTTTCAGACCAAGTCGAGAAGCCTTTGAGCATATAATAGATAATCAGATAGAAAGCTGCCGTGGTCAGAAATCCTTCCGCCGGCATAAATCGGTCGGATGTCAACAACTGGCCGGCTCGGGTCAATTCCGCGATCGAAATCAATGAAAGGAGCGAAGAGTCCTTGACCAGGACAATCGCCTGTCCCAGCATGGGCCGGATGGTCATACCGAGCGCCTGCGGAAGAATGATATAACGCATGCGTTGGAAATAACTCAGGCCGGAAGAAATGCCGGCCTCGATCTGTCCGTATGGAATGGCTTGAATGCCCGCCCTGATTATCTCGGCATAATAGGCACCACTGTTCAAGGTAAGCGCTATGACGCCTGTAACCCATTCAGGAAGCATAAGTCCGAGAGACGGAAGACCGAAATAGAAAAAATAGAGCTGCGCCAGCAAAGGTGTAGACCGGATGCTCTCGATATAAATACCGGCAATGCGCGAGATAACCCTTGATTGACTGAGCCGCATGGCGCAGGCGATAATTCCCACCAGAATAGCACCGAGCAATGACACTGCAGACAGCCAAAGGGTAGCCTGGAAGCATTTCAGGTATAGCGGCATGTATTCCCAGATAACCCTAAAATTGAAGGTTTCTAGCATATCGTTTATCCGTAGGATTCATGTTATGGATTCGAAGCAAACGGTTGTGAGGTAAACGTTCGCAGGGCACCGCATCTGCTAGGCACTTGAAGTACAAAAGTACGTCGGCACGCCCGACGCCTTGCATCTGCGGCATCCTGTAAACGCTTACAAATAGGTGGTTTGAAGCGCACCGGACTTTGCAACCCTGTGAACGGTTACATTATGAGCCGGTTTAACCGGCTCACACCATAAAATGGATTAATGATCTTTCTTCCAATCCAGGGTATTGACCCAGTAGTTCAAATTATCGTCAAGCCGTCCATCTAGGCTGACGTGCAGAAAGAATAGGTTGAGCCAACTGAGCAGATCCGGAGAGTCGTATCGGACAGCAAAGGCTAACGGTGATTTTGACAACTGCCCTTCGAGAATCCGAATGCTATTGGGAGGGAAGCTCGCCGACTGGCCTCGAACGGCCGATCCGTCATTCACACCGACATCTGCCTGACCTCCGATTACCGCATTGATGAGGAGCGGCCCACCGCCTTTGTATGTTTTTAGTTCGGCCTCTGGAAACGCTTTTTTTGCGTCGTTTTCACCGGTTGATCCTAAAAGAACGGCTATCTTAGTCCCTTTTTTCCTAACATCTTCAAGGGTCTTGATAGGGCTGTCCTGTTTTACAAATACGACGCTACCGGTATACATGTATGGATTTGTGAAAGCGATTTTCATGGCCCTTTTTAAGGTCGGCGTCATATCAGCCGCAAGCATATCGGCCTTTTTTGAGAGTAGGGCAGGAATAAGGCCGTCCCAGTCGTAATT
>JBDNAO010000152.1:0-6595 GCA_039768375.1 Desulfobacterales bacterium
TAAAAGACCGTCAGTTCTTATCGATCGGTCAATTTTTTTGGCATTCTGCTGTCTGGAACGATGACCATGGCGTTGGCGGAAAGCTCCCATGACGCCATATCCGCTGGTTTCAGGAATAGCGCCTGATTGCCGTGGCAGCGATCTCTTCATGGCATGACCCGCAAGCGTCCGATGGGTCCGGGAAAGTGGGATCCTTTACGACACCCTTATGGGCAGTCTGCCAGTTTGAATCATTGGGATTACCGCCATGGCAAGCATTGCATCCCAATTGACCATGTTCGGTATCCAAAAAGGCCGGGGAAACATAAACTTTTTCATAGGGCTCCAACGGAGCCAGGGGCCCGCCTCATCCCTCGCCCGCGATCTCCCGGGACGCGGTCGGCTTTCCTTTGATTTTCTCGATTTTCCATCCCAGCCGGATGAGCCCCTTGACATTGGTGTGGCACTTGACACATTCATTTTCGTCTACGGAATCAGCGGTGGCCAGGGGTTTATCCAAAAGGGCCGAGATCCCTAAAAAAAGGGCGCCGGACAGTATTAACCACTTGATTTTTCGTTGCATTTGCCACTCCTTGACCAGCTCTTTGCTGAACATGTCACGCTGCACGCCAGCCCTAAATACCCCCTGCACGCAAAAACTGTGTCAACGATGTCACTGAAAGTAGGTAAGAACACTCGTTTAGGAAGCGAAAGAAATTGATGCGGGTCCGCGCTCAGGGAACGAAATGGCAGCGCATTGTGAGTGGTGGATCGGATTCAGCTGCAGGTCAAAGTGAGGAGACTTCAAAAGAAAGGAAACCAAGCCTGAAATCATTAGTAATAATTTACCAACGGATGTTTCGGCTGTCAAGTGAGATTCTTTGATGAAAGACTGTATCGTGGATTGAGTCGGATCGAGGGTTACGACGTCTTGAAGCCCGGGCAGCCGGTCAACTCCGCATGCTTACGGCTACCGGGATACTGGCGACAGATTTCCGGGCGGACTTCATGAATCCGGCATTGCCAGCGGTTTTGGGTTGGTATTTTGTGGAGCCATGGACAGGGACTTCCCGTTATTCCGGTGCCGGTTCTCTCCCACATGCGGTAGGCGAACGTGTTATTCTTCTGTTTGATACGCCGAACACTCTTCAGGATGTCCGTTCGGCCCAGCGCCTGCCAGCGCTTATAGTCCGCTTCCGTGAGTTGATCATAGTAGTCGAGGTCACGGCAGCAGTGCCCGCACTGGCGGCATGTGAACTCTTCCATGCCTGTAACCAGCCATATGCCGGGCTCACCTGAGCGGTCTGATTCACCCGGCTGGGCGATTGTTCTGAAAACACGCCGACAGACCGCGGCCAGAACTTCCAACGGCGGGCGGGTTTGCTCCAGTTCATGGCAGAGGCGGATGCCCAGATCCCGGGGGCTGATTTGGAACATCTTCCGCCCGCGCTCAGCCATCCACAAGCGGTCATCCCGGAAAGTTCCGGAAATAACCGCGCGCCTGCCGAAAACCAGCGGAAAGAGTTCGAGGAAAAGGCGGGTCTGCGGGTCGTATTGGTGAAAATCGGCCCGAATTGCCGCCAGGATCTCTTTGCGCGACAAAAAAATACGGTCTTGCATATGAAAAGTAACGAGGTCATTGTGAAGGCAGAGCCATGGGCTCTGCCTTATTTATTTTACCCAGCCATATGTTCGAGTAACGTTTCGATTTCACCGATGGCTGAGACGGAATGAACTTTGAAGTTCACATAGGGGGTGTACTGCTGGGTCATTTTCAAAATATCGAGTTGAGAGCCCTCTGCAATTATGTAGCCACTGTTTTCCCCGGGAAATGCCCCCCAGTCCTTCATGAGGCCCTTCGCCAAATCTTTTTTTACCATTGTCAGCAGGGTTCCCCAACCCGTGCTTCGTTCTTTGGGGTCAATGGGTACGAGGTTTCTATTCATTTCCCAAAGCAAAAGATATCTTGCCATCATGTCACCTCCATGTTTATGACCGGTGTTCCAGTTTTTATGTGGATTTAAAAACCTGTTGGTCAAAACGGCCTCCGGAGATTGTGCCCCTCCGGAGGCTGTGGGAGGGAAATTTTAAGTGTCCAGGCATAGTGAAACAATATGGCCAATACGATCGGAGGTCAAGGCGTCATTCAATCGTTTGTAACCCAATACGAGACGAACTGCTTTTTGAGACCCCTTTTAAAGTTTTGAAAGACGTAGCGCCTGTTCGTATTTGGCCAAGCCCCCATAACGCGACGCCATCTCCCATCCGGGTACGCGCCGGAAAGAAAAACCAGCACCGCCGCTGTTTCGCCGGTAACTACCTGTACATGGCATCGATGTGGTCTTTGAACTGGTCAAGGATAACGCTCTTCTTCAACTTGAGTGTCGGTGTCACCATCTCGTTGTCGATCGTAAATTCGGGAACGATCGTAAATTTTTTGATCGTCTCGAAGGGAGCCAGAGATTTGTTTCTTTCGGCGATTTCGGTCTCAATCAGCTTCTTAATGGCGGGGTGTTGGCCGAGTTCGTCAACCGAACTGAAGTCGATTTGGTGCTGACCGGCATAGGCGCTGATCGCCTCCGGCTCCACAGATATCAGTGCCGTCAAATAGTGGCGCCGATCACCGACCACACAGACCTGATGGATATACCGTGAAGTGGCGAGGTGCCCCTCGATGGCCGCCGGGCCGATATTCTTCCCGCCTGAGGTGACGAGAATTTCTTTCTTTCGCCCGGTGATACGCAGGAAGCCTTCATCATCGATTTCACCCAGATCGCCCGTTTTCAACCAGCCGTCTTCCGTTATGGTAGCCGCCGTTTCATCCGGCATCTTGTAATAGCCTTTCATGACGTTGCGACCACGAAATAGAATCTCACCGTCCCAAGCAACCTTTTGCTCGATACCCGGGCCTGGTGGTCCAACCCAGCCGAAACGGTAGTTGTCGTAGCGATTCAGATTGGAGAAGCTTGTGTTCTCAGTCATGCCGAGCCCCTCCACGACAAGGATGCCGGCGGCATGAAAAAACCTTCCGATCCCGGGATTCAGCGGTGCTGCGCCGCTGATGCACCAGCGCACCCGTCCTCCCAGTGCGGCCTGAATTTTTTTGAATACCAGTCGGCGCGCTAATTTATATTGAAAGGAAACAATTGGCGGGATCGAGCGGTGGGTCAATTGCAAATCGCTCACCCTATCTCCGACCGCCAATGACCAGCGGAAGAGCATCAGCGCCAACCCGCCCTTGGCCTCGGCCGCGTTCATAATTTTGGCCTGGACCTTTTCATAAACCCGTGGAACACTTGGAAACCAGTGGGGCCGAGCGGTTTTTAGATCCTCGGCCAGAAGGTCCATGCTCCGGTTGAAGGTCAGGGTACATCCGGACAGCAGCGCGGTGTAAACGCAAGTGCGTGCAAAGACATGTGCCAGCGGTAGGAATAGAAACACCTGGTCGTCCGGATACCAGACCACGCTTTTTTCAACCGACTGGGCCGTAAACGTCATGTTGTCGTGAGTGAGCATGGCCCCCTTTGGCACGCCGGTGGTGCCTGAGGTGTAGACAATTGCAGCGACATCTCCGGTGGCAACCGCTGCCGTCCTTTCCGTAAATGCCCTGTCGGGAACATCCCGACCCTGATCGGTAAATTCTTCGAAACTCAAGACCCAGTCATTCTGAGGATTTTCACCGCTGAACAGCACGACCCGGCGGACGGCAGAAATCTCACTGCGAATTTCCAGCAGCTTGTCGAGCTGCTTGTGATCTTCCACAAATACAAGCACGGCGTCGGAATGCCGAATAATGTAACGGCAGTCTTTGGCCAGCAGCGTTTGATAAATACCCACGGTTACGGCCCCAATGCAGGCGACAGCCAGATCCGTGAGCACCCAGCGGTAGCAACTGTAGCTGACGATGGCAACCTTGGCGCCTTTTTGCACCCCAAGTGCGATCAGGCTTTTGGCGACCTTCCGGACCTGATCGGACAATTCCTTCCAGGTCACTGCCCTGGGCCGACCGTCGCAACGGACAACTACACGTCGAACAAAGCGGAGTGCGAGCAACTTCTTCGCGAGTCCGGTCTTCTTTACGTGATCTTCCGAATCGGAGTTTCGGTAGGCGTCAGAGCAGCGGCCGGCGATCTCTCGCCGGACGTTTTTCGAATTCTATTCAGCATCAATCCGGACACGCGGCTCGAATGGGTACATCCAGAGGATGTCGCGCTCGCTCAGGCTCGCGCGCTCGAATGTCGAGAAGCCCTCGGGAAGACCTTGATGATCGGTGGTGGCGAAAGCTGTCGGCTGACGTTTGGCGAATTCTATGGCGCTATGTTCGAGGCGACGGGGGTGGGGCGTTTCCCGCTCGCAGCGTACGGTAGTGGTGCGTACTATTGCGATTGGCTGGACACAGACGAGAGCCAATCGCTTTTGGGCTACCAGCGCATTAGTTTCGATGAATTCATCAGCCAATTGCGGAAGGCGTCACGATTCAGCCGACCCCTGGCTCAGATGTTCGCGCCGCTCATCCGCGGGTACATGTTGCGCTACTCCGATGCTTGGCAAAGCAGGAACGGTCGGGCCTAGGTTCAAGCGCGCTGGCTCGACACCGAGAGCACCTCTCCGGTCATGTACGAGCTGTAGTCACTCGCCAAGAAGACCATGACGTTTGAAATCTCCCATGGCTCGGCGCCGCGGCCGAACGCCTCGCGTTTTTGGAGCTCTTCGAGCAATCCCGGTGGGGTGACCTTTTCGAGGAAAGGGTGCATCGCAAGCGATGGGGAGACACAGTTGATGCGGACGTTTCTTTCGGCGGCTTCGATCGCGGCGCACCGGGTGAGCGCCATGACGCCAGCCTTTGCGGCCGCGTAGTGCGATTGCCCCTCTTGAGCGCGCCAACCGAGCACCGAAGCGTTGTTGACAATCGCGCCCTTGCCCCGCGGCATCATGTGCTTGAGCGCAGCGCGGGTGCAGCGAAAGCAACCGTTGAGCGTCACGTCGAGCACCAGATTCCACTGTTCGTCGGTCATGTCCACGACCTTGGCGTAACCGCCGAGCCCAGCGTTGTTCATGAGCACATCGACGTGCCCCATCTTGTCGACCGCGAGCTCGAACATCGCCTGCACTTCGTCTTCATTTGTGACGTTGCAAAGGATCGCTTCCGGGCGCACTCCAGTCTCAGCCTCGATCTTGTCGGCCGCTTCGCCGAGCCGCCGTTCGTGAATGTCGCTGATCACCAGCCCCGAGGCGCCTTCTTCGGCGCAGCGAATGGCCGTCGCAAAGCCAATGCCGGTACCGGCGGCTGCCGTGACGAGGACGTTCTTACCTTCCAGCAGGCCGTGCCCGCCGACGTACGGTGGTGTCGTGGTCATCGCGGCTCCTTCGGCAGCCCGAGTCCTCGTTCGCCGATGATGTTTCGTTGAATCTGATTCGAGCCTGCATAGATCGTGTCAGCTCGCGAAAAAAGGTACCACTTCTGCATTGCGGTGAGCTCATACGGCGCGCCATCGAGGAGCTCGCCCTCCGGGCCAAGCAGATCCATCGCAAGCTTGCCGAGGTCACGATGCCAATTCGACCAGTAAAGTTTGCTGATCAGTGCTTCACGGTTCAGGTCAGCGCCTTCGTGCTCCAGCATTCGAAGTGCGTTGACGCGCATGATTTTGAGTCCAATTGCGGCGTGTGCGATTCGCTGACGAAAGATGGGATCGTTCGCGGCCCCGGATTTCTTTGCAGCGGCGACGACCTGCTCGAATTCTTTTTGGAAAAGATACTGCTGTCCGAGCGTCGATGCGCCGCGCTCGAAGGCAAGCGTGCCCATCGCCACTTTCCAGCCGTTGTTGATGCCGCCGACGACATGGTTCTGCTGCGCCTTGGCCCCATCGAAAAAGACCTCTGCGAACTCGGAGCTCCCGCCCATTTGTTTGATCGGGCGCACCTCGATGCCGTTTTGTTTCATCGGAACCAGAATACAGCTGATGCCGCGATGCTTTGGTGCTTCCGCATCGGTGCGGCAGAGGACGAAGCACCAATCCGAACATTGCGCACCTGAGGTCCAGATCTTTTGCCCCTCGATGATCCATTCGTCGCCGACCAACGTGGCTTTGGTTTGCACGTTTGCGAGGTCGGAGCCCGCACCAGGTTCCGAGTAACCCTGACACCAGATTTCGTCGCCGGAGACGATGGGCGGCAGGAAGCGGTCCTGCTGCTCAGGTGAGCCGAAATGGATCAAGGTCGGTCCGAGTAGCGTTTCGCCGATGTGGCCAACGTTCCCGGGTCCGTTCGCACGCACGTATTCCTCGTTGAAAACCGCCTCTTCCTTGATCGAGCAAGCGCGGCCACCAAACTTTTTGGGCCAGCCAATGCAGTTCCAGCCGGCGGCGCCCATGACCTTGCCCCAGGCCACCCGCTCTTCGACGTAGGTGTCCTGGTCACCGGAAGCGCCTCGGCCCTGAAGGTCCTTGAACGGACCATTGAGCTGCTCTTGCAGCCAGGCGCGAGCCTCCTGGCGAAACGCCTCTTCTTTTTTGTTTAGCTGTATCTCCATCACAAACCCATGTGCGCTGCGACTCGCTCGCGGTGAAATGCGGGGTCGCCGAAGAGATTCTCGGTCGCCTTGGCTCGCTTGAAGTAA
>JBDNAO010000153.1:0-8314 GCA_039768375.1 Desulfobacterales bacterium
GAAAGTCATCGAAACGCCCAAGCTAAAGGATGCAGACAGGTGGGACAAGAAAAACCTGGAGGTGCTGCGCGCCCTGGTTGTCTGACCCTGGCACCCCAAAGTTGCATTTTCTCCCCATCGGCAAACGTGCTCAACCGGAGGGAGGGCCGGTCTTTTTCAGACAGTTCTCGCAGATCCCGTCCACCCGGATTTCAACGTTTTGGATCACACCCGGATAGGTTCGTTCAAGCGGCCTCGTATCCAACAACAGGCTCGCCGGATTCAGGCATTCCATGTTTCCGCAGTATCGGCAATAAAAATGCGGGTGCGGGCGGTGGTGTTCATTGGGCGCCAACCCGCAATAATACGATCGCCCGCCGCCGCTGAGCCGTTCGAGGAGGCCGTTTTCCACCAGAAGATCGATAATCCGGTAAACCGTGACCCTGTTGATGTTAATTTTGCGATTGAGGGTATCGAAAATCTCCTGCACGTTGAGCGGACTGGTATTGTTCCCGATGACCTCCAGGACTGACAGACGGTTGGGGGTCTTCTTCAATCCGGCGGCTTCCAGCAGTCGGGTATAATCACAGCGATGGCACATATTTTGGGGGTCCGCCGGGAGTCGACCGTCATCCGGCCGAGGCCGCAGCGGGAGAGCGTCGCCCGGCTGTCAGTCGCTCGATCAGGAGCGAAATGAGAAATCCAGCACCGGCTACCAGGATAATGGCGGCACCGGAGGTCAAATTGAACCGGTATGCCAGGTAGAGACCGGTGACGGTGAATATGATGCTCAGCGCGCTCGAATAGACCATCATAGCGGTCAGCGATCGGGCATATTTTTCACTGATGAAAGGCGGAATCGTCAGCAGGGCGATAACCAGGATCAATCCCACGACCTGTATGATCATCACAATCGATACCGCCACGAGCCCGATCAGCAGAAAATAGAGTCGGCGCACCGCTACTCCCCTGATCTGGGCAAATTCTTCGTCGTAGGACATGGACAGATAGTCGTTGTAAAAATAAGTCACCACGCCGATGTTCACCATCGCCACAGCCAGCATGACCCAGAGATCCGACACCGGAACGGTAAGGATGCTTCCGAAAAGATAGCTCATCAAATCGACATTGTATCCCGGTGTCAGGTCCAGCAGGATGACCCCCAGCGCCATCCCCACCGCCCATAAGACGCCGATAATCGTGTCCGAACGATGCTTGGCCTTCACGGTTACGGCCGCCATGGTCATGGCAACCGCAAGCGAAAATCCGGCCGTACCTGCCATATACGGCAGTCCGAAGAAAAAAGCGATCCCGATTCCACCATAGGCGGCGTGGGCAATCCCGCCCGCAAGAAAGACAATCCGGTTGACGACCACCAGCGTACCGATCACGCCGCAGATCACGCTCGTCAGCAACCCGGCCGCCAAGGCGGTGCGCATGAACTCATAATGGAGCGCTTCAATCATGTTTACCATCCACCACTTAGTGCTCCTTCAGCACCCGATGGGGTATTCCGTGCGCAATCAGTTCCACCGGACAGTTTTCATCCAACGAACAACGATACATCGATGCGATCATTTCTTCGGTTATTTCACCCTGATCATGGTAATGCAAGGTCCGGTTGATACAGGCCACGGATTTAACGTAGCGTGAGAGCGCCATCAGATCATGGCTGGCTAAAACGATCGTCATCTCTCGGCTGAGCTCGTTCAGCATTTCATAAAAAGCGTGCTGGCCTGTGGCATCGATGCTGGCCGTGGGTTCATCCAGCAAAAGAATTTCCGGGTTGGTCACGAGTGCCCGCGCAATGAAAACCCGCTGCCGCTGCCCGCCCGAAAGTTCACCGATGCGACGATCGCCGTAAACCCTCATCTGCATTGCTTCCAGCGCCCTATACGCGGCCAGTCGGTCCTGGCGTGAGTGCCGCGTCCATCTCTTGCCGGGATTGAGCAAACCCATAAGAACCACATCCAGGGCTGAAATCGGAAACCGCTGGTTGATGTGAATGTTCTGAGGAACGTAACCAATACGATACGACACCCTGCGCGGGGGTCGGCCGAGAACATGAATTTTGCCCTTGTCCGGCGTATACAATCCCAACAGAATCTTCAGCAGCGTGGTTTTGCCGCCCCCGTTGGGTCCGATCATGGCCATGAAATCACCGGCTTTGATCTCGAGGTTGATGTCCCGGAGAACCGGTTGGCCGTTATAGGAAAAATCGAGATCGTGGATTTCGACGACGGGTTCGCTCATGGGTATCCTTACCGCTGGTCTTCTTCGAACGGCGGAACCACTTTCTGTAGGTTCGCCTCCCGGTCGCAGACCGACGGGTCTACGACCGGGATCCGGATGCAATTAATTTGCACAATAATGCGGATGTCAATCGAATGTCCATATTTTTCTTCGAAGTGCCCACCGGATAGGGCGAATCCGGTTTATATGCGGTGTCGAATTAATGAGCACATTCTATTTTGCAAGGGTAAATCATGGTTTCTCAGACTTTGCGGGTCTGTCGGCCGCCCGGTGCCCGCCAGGTAGAGACATTTTTGATTTTACCGGCAAGCTGTGTTACAAAATAGCCATATTTGCGGTTTCGGCTTACCCCGAATCGCGCGAAGCCAATGGGTAAGAAACTCGATTATGAAGGACTACAGGGGCATGGACTCGATTTTGATCGTCAACGCCCGGATCGTCAACGAGGGAGAGGTTCGACTCGGCGATGTCTTCATCGCCGACGGCCGAATCGCGCAAGTGGGACCGAATCTGTCATCGCAGTCGGCGGCCAGGGTCATCGATGCCGCCGGGCGAATACTGCTCCCCGGCATGATAGACGACCAGGTCCATTTCCGTGAACCGGGTCTGACCCACAAGGGTGATATCTACAGCGAGTCAAGGGCCGCCGTCGCCGGCGGCATCACCAGTTACATGGACATGCCGAACACGCAGCCGCCGACCACCACGCAGTTGCTGCTGGAAGACAAATTCTCGCTGGCCGTCGGACGATCCTTCGCCAACTATTCGTTCTATCTGGGCGGCACCAACGACAACATCGATGAAATCATGGCCATCGACCCGCGCGCTGCTTGCGGCGTTAAGATTTTCATGGGTGCCTCAACCGGCAATCTGCTGGTGGACGATCCGAAAGCGCTTGAGAGAATTTTTTCCCAAACACCCACTCTGGTGGCTACTCACTGTGAAGATACCCCGACCATAAAAGCCAATGAAGCTAAGATGCGCGCCAGGTATGGCCAAGACATCCCCATGACGGCTCACCCGTACATCCGAAGTGAAGAGGCGTGCTTCCTCTCCTCGGCTCTGGCGGTCGATCTGGCCCGCCGCTTCAACACACAACTGCATCTGCTGCACTTGACCACGGCCAGGGAAATGACCCTGCTGTCGGAGGGCGCTGTGGATAGCAAACGGATCAGCGCCGAGGTATGCGTGCACCACCTCTTTTTCGACGACGGTGATTATGCGATCCGGGGCACCCGCATCAAGTGCAATCCCGCCATTAAAACCGCCGGCGACCGGCATGCACTGGTCGACGCGGTCAAGAGCAACCGGATCGACGTGATCGCTACAGATCACGCACCACACACTCTCTCCGAAAAGCAGAATTTGTATTTCAAGGCCCCGGCCGGTCTGCCTTTGGTGCAGCACGCCCTGGTCTGCGTGTTGGAACTTCATCACGACGGGCTTTTTTCACTGCCGCTGATCGCCGAAAAAACCGCGCATGCCCCGGCACGGCTGTTCCGGCTGAAGGAACGCGGATTCATTCGTGAAGGCTACTGGGCCGATCTGACCCTGGTCGACTTGAACCGCCCGCAACCTGTCGACGAGCAGTCGATCCTGTACCGCTGCGGCTGGTCTCCCTTCGACGGGCTGACGTTTCGCTCATCGGTGGCCGCCACCATCGTTTCCGGACACCTGGCATTCTATCAGGGGCATATCGACCCCCAACCCGCCGGCAAACGTCTGCAGATCGACCGCTGACCCCCTTTGAGGAGCTGAAGCTGCATGTCGAACGTGATCGAAGTTCAAGACCTACTGAAGCGCTTTGACGGGGTTGCGGCTGTCAACGGCATCTCGTTCTCCGTGGCAAAAGGCGAATTTTTCGGTCTGCTGGGCCCCAACGGCGCCGGTAAGACCACGACGATCCGGATGCTATATGGTTTTTCACCGCCCACCGGCGGCAGTCTGAAGGTATTCGGCCTCGATATCAAAACCCACTGGCGCCCCATCAAAACCCGCATCGGCGTCTGCCATCAGGAGAACACTCTCGACCCGGACCTGACGGTCGAACAGAACCTGCATGTCTATGCCCGCTATTTCTCGATCTCGAAAAAGGAAGCCGCCGAACACGCACGTGAACTGCTCGACTTCTTCGCCCTGACCCATAAGAAAGACGCCAAGGTCATGGAGCTCTCGGGCGGAATGGCACGACGGCTGATTTTAGCCCGGGCATTGATCAACCGGCCCGACCTGCTGATTTTAGACGAGCCGACCACCGGGCTCGATCCTCAATCCCGCCACCAGGTGTGGGACAAGTTGGCGACACTGAAAGCCACCGGCCTGACGATTCTGATGACCACCCATTACATGGAGGAGGCCTCGCGGCTCTGCGATCGTCTGGTGATCATCGATCATGGCCGCATTCTGGTCGACGGCAGCCCGGCGGAGCTGATTGCCCGCCACACCGGCAGCAGTGCGGTCGAAATCGAGGGCCCCGATCAAGCGCTGAGGGATTACGTGGAGGAAAACCGCATCGAACACGACGACCTGGGACATCGCCTGATCCTGTACGTACCGGAGGGAGATGAACTGCATAACACGATTCGCGATCGTTTTTGTTCCGAAAAGTGCATTTTCCGAAACAGCACCCTGGAGGATGTGTTTCTGCGCATGACGGGAAGGGAGCTCAGGGAATGATCGACTGGTCGGTTTATTCGTGGCGTTTTTTACGGGTATGGGAGCGAAACCTGGTTGTCTATCAGAAAATTTGGAAGGTCAATTTCATCACCCCCCTGCTCGAACCGCTGTTTTACATTTTGGCCTTTGGTCTGGGGTTCAGCGGCCTGATCGGCTCCGTTCACTATGCCGGCCTTGCGCTGTCGTACACGGCGTTCATCGCACCGGCGTTGGTCGCAACAGCCGTGATGTGGAACGCGTTCTTCGAAACCACCTATGGGTCTTTCGTCCGCATGTACTACCAGAAAACGTTCGACGGCATGCTGTCCACGCCGCTGTCGCTGGAGGAGATCATTATCGCCGAAATTGTGTGGAGCGCCACCAAGGCGATGGGTGCGGCCGCTGTCATGCTCCTGGTTTTAGGGGTGCTGGGGTATGTCCGTTTTCCTCTCGGCCTGCTGCTGATTCCCGTGGCACTGCTAGGGGGCCTGGCTTTCGGTGCCGTGGGCATGTTTTTCACCGGCATCGTGCCCACGATCGACATGTTCAATCTGCCGATCTTTTTGTTCGTCACCCCGATGTTTCTCTTCAGCGGAACTTTTTTCCCGGTATCCAACCTGCCTTCGTGGGCCCAGCCGGTGGCGCTGGTTTTTCCCCTCTACCACCTCACGGAACTGGCGCGCTACTTCAGCCTCGGGACCCGCGAGACACCGCCGGTACTCAGCATTCTTTACCTGCTGCTCTTTTTTGTGATTTTCGCCGTTCTGGCCTTAAGGGCTATGCGCCGGCGGTTGATCAAGTAGTTTCCGTCCATAAATGGCCCTTTCCCGCAATTTCGGCGTCAATCGGCGGAATCGCTTGTGCGGCATACAGAAGTATGCCTCCGCGCAATTCCTTGATTTCCTTGAACTTGCTAAAAACTGTACATTTCTGGATCGGAAACTAAACAATGCCCTTATGAAACCGTGGATGGGCACTAAGTAAGATATCGGCTTTAGAATAAAGGTTTTGGACTGCGTTATCGGTCGTCAGCGTATTACAATACAGCCTTCTCCCTCTGGCTTTGCCCAAAACTTTATCTTAAAGCCTATCGGTTGAATTTTTATTGCTTGAAGACCTTCATCCCGTCCTTGGCGTCCTGAACCGTGTAGCCGAGCGCCTGGATTTCGTCCCGCAATCTGTCGGAGGCCATCCAGTTTTTCTCGGTCCGGGCCTTCTGGCGCTCTTTCATCAGCTTCAAAACCTCGGCCGGCAGACGCTCTTCTTTGGCCACCTGGTCGAGGTCCAGTGCCAGCACCCGGTCAAATTCCAACACGGTTGCCAACCGGTCCGCTTCGTCGAAATCCGCTTTCAACGTCTCCTGCACGACGGCCATGGCCCGCGGCATGTTCAAATCGTCATTTATGGCCTTTATAAAACGGATCCTGAAATCCGGAAGAATTTTTCCCTCATCCTTCTGCAGGTCCATGAGGCTGCGGACCTGGTTCTGCAGATGGGCCAGACCGTTGCGCGCCGCCTCCAGAGATTCATCGCTGAACTCCATCGGCTTGCGGTAGTGGGTGAGAAATGCAGCAAAACGATAGACGAGCGGGCTGATTCCGTTTTGGGTAAACGTGACATCGAGAGTTAAAAAATTATCGGCACTCTTGGCCATCTTCTTGCCGCCGGCGATGTTCAGAAACGCCCCGTGCATCCAGAAATTGAAAAACTGTTTACCGGTGGCTGCCTCCGACTGGGCAATCTCGTTGGTGTGATGCACGTCGATGTGATCGGTCCCGCCACAGTGAATGTCGAGATGGTCATCTAAAAACTTCATGCTCATGGCCGAACATTCGATGTGCCAGCCTGGAAAACCCTTTCCCCATGGAGAATCCCATTCCATTTGGCGTTTGGCGTCTTCGGGTGAAAATTTCCACAGTGCAAAATCGGTCGGGTTTCGCTTCGCGGGATTCTTTTCCACTCGGGCTCCCTCCTGGAGCGCATCGAGATTCTGGTTGGACAATTTGGCGTAATTCTTGACGCGGGAAGTATCGAAATATATCCCGTCCCTGGTCTGGTAAGTGTAGCCTTTTTCTTCCAGTATCCGAATCAGTGCGATCTGATCGGGTATCGTATCGGTAGCCTTGCACCAGATGTCCGGCGGCAGGATGTTCAATTGACCCATATCTTTTTGGAACGCCCGGGTGTAAAACTCGGCGATATCCCAGGCGGTTTTGCCCTCGCGCACCGCACCTTTTTCCATTTTGTCTTCGCCCATGTCCCGGTCGCCGGTCAGGTGGCCGACATCGGTAATGTTCATTACATGCTTCAAACGAAAATCGTTGTAGAGCAACACGCGCTTGAGAATATCTTCAAAGATATAGGTTCGCAGGTTGCCGATATGGGCATAGTTGTAAACCGTGGGCCCGCAGGTGTACAGACCGACATAATCTTCGTGCAGCGGCCGAAAAGGCTCTTTGCTGCGGGACAGTGTGTTGTAGAGAACCAAAGTCGACATGATTCAAAAACCAGCTTCCTACGGTTAGCGAAAAAATTCCCGCGTCAGCACGAGTTTATGACAATCCTCTGCCGACGGTGCAGATAGACCAGCAGAGATGCTCCGCAACCGATCATCAACAGGCACAGTACTTGCCCCATTGAAAAAGAAGAAAGAACAAATCCCAGGTGGGCGTCGGGTTGTCGGAAGTATTCGATAAAAAACCGCACCGTACCGTATCCCATCAGGTAAAGCGCCAGCATAGCCCCCGGTATGCAGACCCTCCGTCTCAAACTCCACAAAACCACGAAAAGAAAAACACCCTCGAACAGGGCTTCGTAGAGCTGCGACGGGTGCCTCAGCTGGCTGCCAGGCGCCAGAGGAAACAACATGCCGATGGGAGCGGACGTGACCCGGCCGTAAAGCTCACCGTTTATGAAGTTGCCGATTCGGCCGAAGGTGTACCCCAGCGGGATGGCGGGAATAAAAAGATCGGCCATCTCGAGCAGACTGAGGCCGTTCTTACGGCAGTAGAGCCAGGAGAAAAGGATGACGCAGATCAGACCGCCGTGAAAAGACATTCCGGTAATACCGGTAAACTTTAAACCATTCGAAAAATCGAAGGGCAGAATGATTTCCAACGGATGCTTGAGGTAATAGGGCAGGTTGTAAAAGAGCACGTATCCGAAACGACCGCCGACGATGACCCCCAGCATCATGGAGGTGATGAGCGCCTGGACCTGGTCGGGGGTCAACTGGAACCGCTCTTCGTGTTTAAGCCGGTAGGTGACCAGCAGATACGTCACGACAAAAGCGACGACATACATCAACCCGTAATATTGCAGTTTGAATCCACCGATATCGAAAATAACCGGGTCAAGGTGTTGGGGAATATGCTGCCACCAATGCCAGAAGTCTTTCATCACCTGACGGTCCGACCGAATCGGTCAA
>JBDNAO010000154.1:0-5015 GCA_039768375.1 Desulfobacterales bacterium
TATGAAACTACGCCAAAATGGCACGGTTTTTCTCTCAATCAAACTGGGCGCCACGCCGGCCAGCGGCAGGGTTGATCAATCGTGCAGAAAATGCATCTTAGTTTACTACACCGCTTCGATGTTGAAAGTGATCGGCAGCTTCAGCCGGAAGGTGGCACCCCCGCCCCTGGTGCTCTCCAATTCGATGTCGCCCCCCAAACGGCGGGCCATGATCATTGCGCCGGCCAGGCCAAGTCCGTGACCGTTGCGGGGCAATAGGGCGCACTCTTTGACCTGCCTGTAGCGCTCGAAAATCATCTGGTGGTGCGCCGGATCGATGCCCGGTCCGTCATCGGCAACCTCCACAAGAACGTGATCGTTTTCGAGTTTCATGCGGATTTCCACCCGCTTTTTGCGGAAGTGCAGCGCGTTTTTGATGAGGTTGCCGAGGATCTGACGGAATTTGGTTTCGTCTTGCACCAGTTCGGTCTGTTCGAGCGCAGGCGCAATAGTCAACATAATACCCTGCCGGTCAAGAAATTCGCGTACCGCCTTTTCTTCGGTCAGGGATCTGAACCGCTCGGAAATGTCTTCGGAAAGTCCGTCCAACACCTCCAGCAAAACCCCGTAAGCCGATGAGACCGGCTTGAAGCGGCAGCAGAAAAAACAGCCGGCCTCGGAGCGGCCGATCTCCAGCAGGCTGTTCAGCATGGTGCGGGCTCTATTGGAGTTGCGCAGGGCGCGCTTCAGGATTTTTTCCTGTCGCGGTGTCAACGGACCGAATTTTTCTTTTTTCTCCAGAATCGTCCGGACGCCGGTCTCGATAACCGCAATGGGGTCCTTGAGTTCGTGGATGAGAAACTCGATTTCGACTTCCCGGAAGAACCGTCCGGCTTCACCGCCTTCAGAAGCGGTGTCCTTCTTTTGGCTGTGGTTGGCTTTCATGGTGGCGCCTCTGTCACGATGGTGGCTTCTGCCAAACTCCCGACGGTCAAATCATCAATTCAGCAGCCGGTGGAAAAACGACCCTGACAGTTGTGCCGCCTGTCTCGCGGCAGTCTGTTTCGCTTCGGCAGTGCGCACAGTCTGCGACATTGCCGGGGCACGGCTCCCGGCCATCAGTAAGATGTCGGCAGCGGTCGGAGTGCAGGTAAATCTTGAAGTGGTAGCGTTCTGAAAATATTTTCATGCGCAGCAAATCGAAGCCCCTTCCGCCGGCATTGAAATCGAAAGGCCTGCGGGTGGAATACTGCAGCGCTTCGACCGCGGTGAAATACTTTTCAAATATAAGGCGCTGGTCCCCCGCGGATATCCCGACGCCGCAGTCTTTGACGTTGAATTCCGGCCCGCCCTGTCCTCTGCGGACCGCTATGTCGATGCGGCTTCCGTCGGGTGTGTTTTCGACGGCGTTGCGAATCAGACCCTCGGCGATCTTGGACAACACACCGCCCGGAACCCAGACCGTCCCGGCCGCTTCGAATTCCGTGGTCAGCACGCATCGCCGATGCTCAAAATGCGGCCGCAGCCGCTCGACGGTTTGGTCGATGAAGTCTTCCAGACAGATCTCCTCGGACAGCGCCTCACGCGGACCGAAGAGAGCATCAATCCGGCTGCGGAGTCTATCGACCAGGTCCCCATCGGCCCCCTCGACGGTCGCGAGTGTCTCCAGTTCGTCGGCACAGGCATCGAGAAGGGTGGTGAGCATCTGGTGGTCTCGATCGTCACGCTGCTGGAGGATGTCCTCGATCTCATATTGCATTTCGAGCAAACGCTGCAGGTTGCGCCGGCTCCGCTCGATGATGCGCTGAATACCCCGGTCTCTGTGGTCGGTATACTTTTTACGCAACAGTTCCAGGGAGGCCGACAGGACCGATAAGGGCGTTTTAAGTTCGTGGGACAGACGGTGGATCACACTGTCCTTGGCCCGGTTGAGACTCTTGACCTCTTCGTAGGAATTCTTGAGTTCCTGGTTTATCCTCGCATTCTCGATCGGAAGGGCCACCGTGCCCGCTACCGTGCTGAGCAGGTCGACATCGTCGTGGTCGAAGACACCGTTCTTTTTGTTGACCGCGCACAACACCCCTATCATCCGGTCCTGTATCCGGATGGGAACATCGAGCATGTTGCGGGTGTGAAAACCGGCCTTCTCATCCACCTGCTTGAAATAAAAAGGGCTTTCGGATGTGTCCGGAACGATCAACGGCCGGCCGGTCTTGTAAACCTGGCCAGCCACTCCCTTGTCGGCCGGAAACCGAATTTCTCTGAATTTCTTGCCGGTCTCTGAATCGTCGTGGTGGACCGCAAAGAAGTAAAATTCCTGCCGGTTTTCATCCAGCAGAATGACCGATGCGCTTTCGATGTCCAATAAATTCTGAGTTTCGCGGGTGATAAAAGCCAGCAGGCCATCCAGGTCGCGGTAATGGGGAATGGCCTTGGTGATCCTGAACAAGGTCTGGTTGATCCGTGCCAGGCGTTTCTCCTGGGTAATATCCCGCAGCGTGACGACCTGTCCGGCGGGCTGGTTGTCTTCGTCGTAGAAAAGGGCGCCGTCGATCACGATGTCCAGCAGGCGACCATCGCGGGTAAGCCGCCGGGTCTCGAAGTTGTGTAAAACCTTTTCCCTGAGCAGACATGCGACCCCTTCGCGTGTTTGGGCCTTGTGGGACTCGGGGACAAAGGGGATGCGCTTGCCCTTGAGTTCTGCGAGGGTCCAGCCGAAGACCTTCTCAAAGGCGGGGTTCAGGTAAGAGACGCTGCCGTCGAGGTTAAAGGCAAAGACCGGATCCGGCAGAAAGTTTAAAAATGCGCGGTAGCGTTGCTCGGCCCGGCGGCTGGCTTCGTATTGACATTGGGCCAGTTCTTCGGATTCAAGCGCCTTGCGCTGGGCCAAGTTCTTCTCGGTCACATCGCGGGCAATGCCGCGAAATCCACCCTTCCCACCGTCGCTCTCCACGATAAGGTTGGCGGAAAGCTCGATGATGCGCTTGCGGCCGTCTTTGCGGATGATCTCCCAAACGATATCGGTTATGCCGTCGCCGGATTGATAGATATGATTGAAACGCTTGAAGGCCGATGCGGCGTTCTCCTGGTCCATGAATTCACGAAAGTTGCGACCCTTGATTTCATCCCTGTCATAACCGAAAATCCGGCACAGGGCATCATTGAAGTATGTAAAATTCCCCCGCAGATCGGTTTCGTAGTATCCGTCGGCGACGGCCTGTATGAACACACGGTACCTATCACGGGTGACTTTGGGGTCATCCGCATGGTCGCGTTGCACGGTAAAACCTTCTGCCGACCGGATTTTCTTCATATGAATCGGGTTATCTTTCGTTCTCGAGGATGCCGAAGGCATCGGCATCGAGCAGTCTGTATCCGCCCTTCTTCAACACCTCGATTGCGAGGTCATTGTCGCTGAACCGGAATATCATGATGGCCTTGGCGGTGGTGGAGCCGATGAAGGCATACATGTAAATCACGTTGATATTGGCATCTTTAAGCGGTCTGAGCAGTTTGGCCAGGCTGCCGGGAGTGTCATCGATCTCTGCCGCCACGACTTCGTTGACGAAGGCGGAAATGTGCATCTCCATTAAAATTTGCCTGGCACGGACCACATCGGACACCAGCAGGCGCAACTGCCCGAAAGCCCCCGTATCCACAAGGTTTAAGGCCCGCAGGTTGATGCCCGCCTTTCCGAGCGCATCCGCCACTTCCAACAACCGGCCGGGAGAGTTTTCGATCGATATGACGATTTGTTTCAGTTTCATCACGCCTCCATTTTATAAGTTGGGGTGTTTAGGGCTCATGGAATAGGTGATAATCAGGAAGAATACCGATCGTGTCAAGGGTTGCCGCGGATGCTCATTCTGATTCGCTCGCCCCGCCGTGTCTGAAACCATACAGAAAGCGCGCCCCGCGTGTCAAGCGGCAGCCGATTCATATCCCCGAGCGTTCGGCGTTCGCGGCATCATAAGCCGTTGTCACTCGCGATCCCTGGCAAGAGTTTCTCGCATGAAAAAGGTGGCACTCATGGCCACCAGAGAACAGATAAAAAGGATCAGAAAGGCCTTTTCATACCCGATAAGCGTGAAATTCCCGTCAGTTCGACCGTAGTGTTCCAGAACGGCCCCCAAAATCGGCTGAAAAATGGCGCCGCCGGCAAAAGGAAAGAGGTTGACGATCCCCGTGGCGGTGCCGGCCATTTGGACCGGAAACAATTCCTTGTTGGTCGTGAACCCGATCACCACGATAGCGCTTGAGAAAACACCCAGGCCGAAACAGAGGGCGAAGAGGCCGGCGATCGGCACCTGCCGCGTCATAAACGCCAGGACCGCCGTCAGACCCATTACGGCGATGC
Organism: Desulfobacterales bacterium; assembly: GCA_039768375.1. Taxonomy (GTDB): domain Bacteria; phylum Desulfobacterota; class Desulfobacteria; order Desulfobacterales; family SG8-13; genus JARFQH01. The sequence goes on from JBDNAO010000154.1 coordinate 4,337, forward strand.
TCGACAGCACCAGAACCGGTTTGCGGGCGCGGAAAACGGTGTTCGATACATAGCTCAGCAAGGGACTGCCAACGATCATGCCGACCGCCAGCATCGAGAGGATCCGCGCGGCGTGACTCTTATCGAGACCGTATACCTGGATCAGGAAGGGACCACCCCAAAGGCCACCGAAAGAAAAGAAAATGGCACAGTCGAAGAAAAACCAGATGGCCAGCGGCCAGAAGGCCGAGCTGGTCAGCACCTTGCCAATCCCCTCCATCAAACCGATCGGCGGCAGACTCGATGGCCGATTTCCGGCCGGAGACGGCCAGCCCATGTCGGCCGGCCGGTTGCGAACGAAGATGAAGACCAGAACGGCCAGAACCAGCGTGAAAAAACCGACCGCCACGAAACTGAACCGCCAACCGATGCGGGCACTCAACCACGCCAGGGGTGTCGCGGCAATGAGTGACCCGACTCCGCCGAGCGCCATCAGGATCCCCGTCATGACGGCAAATTCCCGCACATGAAACCATTCCGCCAGAATCTTCAGTGTCGGTACGAACAGCATGGCAACGCCCAGACCGACCAGCGTGCGCCCGACAATGGCCGTAAACACCGAGGGCGCCAGCCCGAGTATCACTGAGCCGGCAAACGCGACGAAGAAGAAAAGGGTGATCGTCTTGCGGGGGCCCCAGGA
>JBDNAO010000155.1:0-7739 GCA_039768375.1 Desulfobacterales bacterium
AGATTCCTGATTGACCGACAGTAGGCCGGACGATCAATTGGTGGCGTAGGTGACGGTGAAGCCTTTGGCTTCAAGGGATTTTTGGATGCTGTCGGTCTTGCAGGCCGCCAGGCGAAAGTAGTAAATGCGGTTGCCGGTCTGATGGGAGGTGATGCCCACGTTGATGATGTCGCCGCCGCCGTCGTTGATGATCTGCAGTGCTTCTTTCAACGCTCCCGGCTCGTTCTTCATGACCACGTCGATGCGTGAACTGCCGGTCAGAATGCCCATCATGTCGATGAACGTCCGCAGAATGTCCGATTCGGTGATGATCCCGACCAGTTTCTTACCTTCAACCACCGGCATGCCGCCGATCTTGTGTTTGTAAATCAACTGGGCGGCGATTTCGATGTCTTCCTCCGGACCGACCACGATCGGATCGCTGATCATCAGATCGGAGAGGGAAACATCGCTCACCATGGACGGTATCAGTCCCTGCTTCAGGTCGGCCAACGTCACGAAACCGCGCAGGATGTTGCCGCGGGAGACCACCGGCAGGTGACGGATGGAATTCAGTTTCATCAACTCCAGGGCATTGGTGATGGATGCGTTCGCGGTGATCGTGATGGGATCCGGAATCATCAGGTCGCTGATCTTCATAATCCCTCCCTCTGTGAGATCGGAAAAAGGTCACCCGCCTCTCGGCGGCAGCCGGTCAGATAAAGGATGCCGGGGGCCGCGACCCTGGGATTCGCCAAGTCGGTCAGGACCGCGCCGGCTGGTAGCTGCACAAGGGCTCCTGGGCCAAAATATCCCCGGTGGCCTCGAAAGCCCGCGCTCTGCAGCCGCCACAGAATTTCTTGTACTCGCAGAGACCGCACTTGCCTTTCAGGTCGTCGTAGCGGCGCAGGGACTGAAACGTCTCTGAATGATTCCAGATATCGGCGAAGGATGTCCGGGTGACGTCGCCGGCCGCGACATTCAAGAACCCGCAGGGTTGAACGATTCCCCGATGTGAAATGAAGCAGAACCCGATTCCCCCTAGACAGCCGCGCGTCATCGCGTCCAGTCCGTGGGTTTTGGGTGTCACGGTTTGGCCTTCGGATCGGGCCCGCTGCCGCAGGATCCGGTAGTAGTGGGGCGCGCAGGTCGCCTTGAGCTGCAGCGGGGTTTTGTCCCGCTGATCGTAAAACCAGTTGAGGGTTTGTTCGTATTCCTCGGCCGAGATTTCCTGATCGATAATATACTTTCCCCGCCCGGTGGGGACCAAAAGAAAAATATGGTGGGCCACGGCCCCCAGATCCACAGCCAATTGCTGGATGCGGGGGATTTCCGCCAGGTTCGTGCGGGTGATGGTGGTGTTGATTTGGAACTCGAGCCCGGCCTTTTTGGCCATCTCGATTCCCTGCAGCGCGCTGTCGAAGGCGCCTTCGACGCCCCTGAAGCGATCGTGTTTTTCGCGGCTGGCGCCGTCCAGGCTGATGCTGATGCGCTTGATGCCGGATTCGACCATCCGGCGGGCGGTCGAGTCGGTGATCAGGGTGCCGTTGGGCGCCATGACCATTCGCAGCCCGAGATCGGTCCCATAGCGAGCGATATCGAATATATCCGACCGCAACAGGGGTTCTCCGCCGGTCAAAATGACGATCGGCCGGCCGACCGCGGCGATCTGATCCAGCAGCCGCAAGGCGGCCGGCGTATCTAGCTCGCCGCTGTAAGGCCCGCGGGTGGCCGCCGCGCGGCAGTGCACGCAGTTCAGGTTGCAGTTGCGGGTGGTTTCCCAGGCCACGAGCCGTAGAACCGGGGTTTTGCCTTCTTCCGGCCGGGACCCGGATTGGGTTTTGATGTGGTGAGAATGCATGGGGCTCCGTTGGTCGGTTGGGCCCGTTGTGTCCGTTTAGCCCGTTGCGATTAAGTTCATTTTCCAGTCGACATTGAACAATGGAGTTCTCGCCCACTTCATTCGAGTCCAGATAATTAACTTAAATTGTGTGACTCGGCGTGCTCTGAGAGTTCCTTGAGAGACATGGCTATAATTGGTTTGTATGTCGAGAGACTTTGTTTCTCATTAGTAAGTCATTTTGGTCGGTTAGACCGGTTTAACCCATTGCTGGACGAACATAATGAAAAACCGACTGACACAACCGGCTGAACGGGCTAAACGGGCTCAATCCCGCCGCGGCGGGACTAAACGGACTAAACCGACCTCATCTCCCGGGCAGCCTCCAGTGCAAAGTAGGTCAGTATGAGGTCCGCACCGGCGCGCTTGATGGCGGTGAGGGTTTCCATCATCACCTTGCGGCCGTCCAGCCAGCCCATTTGCGCCGCGGCCTTGATCATGGCGTATTCACCGCTGACGTTGTAAGCGGCGACCGGCAGGTCGATCTCCTCCCGCACGCGGCAGATGATATCGAGGTAGGCGAGGGCCGGTTTGACCATGATGACGTCCGCGCCTTCCTCCACGTCCATAGTGACCTCACGGATGGCCTCGATCGCATTGGCGGGGTCCATCTGGTAGGTCCGCCTGTCGCCGAACTTGGGCGCCGAATCGGCCGCTTCGCGAAAGGGCCCGTAATAGGCGGAGCAGTATTTAGCGGCATAGGACATGATCGGTACGTGACTGAAACTGTTTTCATCGAGTGCCTCGCGGATCTCCGCCACGCGGCCGTCCATCATGTCCGAAGGGGCCACCATGTCGGCACCGGCTTCGGCATGCGACAGGGCGGTGCGCGCCAGCAGATCGAGGGTGGCGTCGTTTGCGACCACCCGGCCTTCAACCACCCCGCAGTGACCGTGACTGGTGTACTGGCACAGGCAGACGTCGCTGATGACCGCCAGATCCGGCAGAGCATCCTTGACCGCTTTTATCGCCCGTTGGACGATGCCGTCGCGGGCATAGGCGCCGGTGGCCAGCTCATCCTTCTTGTCAGGCACTCCGAACAACAGAACCGCCGGTATGCCGAGTTCGGCGGCCTGCCGGGCTGTCTTCACCAACCGGTCGATTGAAAGTTGATACTGATCCGGCATCGAGGGAATCGGGTTTTGGACACCTTGACCGTTGACGGCGAAAAGCGGCAGGATAAGGTCGTCGGTCGCCAGCCGGGTTTCACGGATCATGCGCCGAAAGGCATCGTTTTGCCGCAACCGCCGCGGCCGATAGTCGGGGAAGAGCATGGTGGTGCGAAGCTCCTTTGTATAAGGTTGAGCCGGTTTGGCCTGTTAGGCCCGTTTAGCCCGTTAACCATTCGACCGGCGGCGAGTTATCACTGTGGGTCACCGTCATTAACCGGTTGACGGGTTCAAACGATTTAACCGGCAAACCGGCTAAACTGGCCAACGGGCCTAACGGGCTCAACCGATCTCGCAACGCTGGCCGGCAGCGGCCGCATCGGTGATTTCCTCGTCGGTCAGGTAGCAGGCGGGGTCCGGGGCCCACACGTCGCCGGTGACCGCCTCGGCCCGTACCCTGAAATTCCCGCCGCAGACATCCAGCCAGAGGCAGCCGGCACAGCGGCCCGTGACATGGTTTTTCTTTTCTTTAAGACGCATCATCAGCGGTTCGGAGGTGTCGGTCCAGATCTCGGAAAACGGCCTCTGGGTGACATTGCCGAAGCTATGGTGGCGCCAGAACTGATCGGCATATACCTCGCCATCCCAACTGACACAGCCGATGCCGCGGCCGGAGCTGTTGCCTTCGTTCATTTCGAGCAGCTCGAGAACCTCAGCGGCCCTGGCCGGGTTCTCCTTCAAGAGCCGCAGGTACAGGTAGGGGCCGTCGGCGTGATTGTCGACTGTCAGGACTTCCTTCGGTTTGCCCTTCTCGTGCAGCTGCCGGGTACGGTCGATGATCAGGTCGACCGCCTGGCGGGTCTCCTCGTGGGTCAGATCGTCGGCCACCAGTTTCGAGCCGCGACCGGCGTAGACCAGATGATAGAAGCAAACGCGCGGGATGTCCATCTCTTCCAGCAAATCGAAGATGGCCGGGATTTCGTTGACGTTGAACTTGTTGATCGTGAACCGCAGCCCGACTTTTATTCCGGCCGTCTGGCAGTTCCGGATGCCTTCCAGCGCTGCGGCGAACGCTCCTTTGACACCGCGGAACCGGTCGTTGATTTCCTGCATCCCGTCCAGGCTGATCCCCACATAGGAGAGGCCGATCTCTTTGAGTGTCCGGGCCACGGTGGCGGTGATCAGGGTGCCGTTGGTGGAAATGACGGCCCGCATTCCCTTTTTCACGGCGTAACCGGCCAACTCGGGCAGATCCTTGCGGACAAGGGGTTCGCCGCCGGAAAACAGCAGCACCGGAGCGCCGAAACCGGCCAGATCGTCAATGAGGTCACGACCCTGTGACGTGGAAAGCTCGTTTGCAAAGGATTTGTCCTCGGCATGGGCATAGCAGTGCACGCATTTAAGATTGCACCGTCGTGTCACGTTCCAGACCACAACCGGTCGCTTGTCCTCTGAAAACTGCAGCAGGTGAGAGGGCAGACGTGATGAGTGGCGGCCGTAACGCAGGGCATCCGAAGGCTCGACGGTTCCGCAATAGAGTTTTGATATTCCAATCATGGTTATCCGTTCCGGGAGTGGTTCAGGTTTCGCACATGGCGGGCACGGTTGCAGGGGCATCCCCCGCCGTGAGCTATGGCAGGTTCAACTCCGTGGCGAGACTGTTACTAATAAAGGTTTCCGGATTCAGCAACGCTTCACGGTTGATGAAGAATCGATTTTTGCCGGTTTTTTCCCGCACCAGCTTCAAGCCGTGTTCGAAATCGATGTTCAGCTTTTTGTAGAACTCGTCCAAATGCATATCAGATGTCACGAACTTTTCAATGATAAAATCAATGGCATCCTCTTCCAGCACGACGTTTATGTCATGGTTTTTGAAGAAAAAGAGTTCGATTTGTTTGACCTCATCGTAGTAGGAGCGTATCTGGCGGATCGCCGTTCCCACATCAACGATGTGACGGGAATAACAATTCGCAACGGTGGCGATGCGCGCCGCGGTCATGGTCAGGCTGTAATTTTCGGCCAGTTTGCCCGTGTTCGACTTGAGGTAGTCTCTGATGAAGGCCTGCTCTTTGCGACTCAGTTCTTCGAAGGTGCGGTGCAGGGCATCACTGTCCGTCGCAGCGGTCATTTCGGCCAGCGCTTCCTCGGGTTTGCGAATCACGTGCTCGGTGACCGGAAATTCCCGGATGCTGGTCGATGGCAGTTTTCTTTCAAATGGCAGCAGGGCGCCTTCCACGGCGCTGACAAGCCCTCTGGCGCCCGTGTTTTCTTCGCAAGCGATTTTGGCCAGTATTTTCAGGGCGTCTTCATCGAACTTGATGTCGATTCCGTATGCGGCGAAATCGAGTTTTTTCCCGAGCATGATCGGGTTGTTCGGGTTGTGCAGGATCTCGAACAGATCGGCCTCGGTCAAATTCTCGAAAATTGCCCGGACCGGCAGGCGCCCCACAAACTCGGACTCGAATCCGTATTTGATGAGATCTTCGGATCTGACGTGCAGGAGGATGTCCAGATCCTCTGTCGCGTTTTTTATGGGAGCCCCGAATCCGATTCCCTTTTCATTGAGGCGTTTGCGAATGATTACCGGCAGATCGGCGAAGGCCCCGCTCATGATGAAAAGGATGTTTTTGGTGTTGAGGACGCGTTTGTGGCGCTTGCCGGTTTTACGGTAGCGTTCGATCTCCTGAATCATCGAAATCGGGTCATGGGCGACCTTCAGATCGACTTCGGTTTCTTCCATCGGTTTGAGAAGACCGCGCTGAACGCCGGTGCGGGACACATCGGCGCCGATGTGCTCGCGGCTGCCGGCGATCTTGTCGATTTCATCGATGTAAATGATGCCATACTGGGCCAGCTCGATATCGTCATCGGCTTCCCGCACCAGGTCCCGTACGAGGTCTTCGACGTCTCCGCCGACATAACCGGTCTCACTGAACTTGGTGGCGTCGCCCTTGACGAACGGGACCCCGATTTTTTCGGCGATCAGTTTGATGATGTACGTCTTGCCGACACCGGTCGGGCCGAGCATCAGGACATTGTTTTTGATGCTGCCGATCATCATGGCGTTGGCATCGGCCGGTCGGCTTTGGGAGCGTTTGATGCGGTTGAAATGGGTGCAAATTTTTGTGGCCAGAATGGCCTTGGCCCGATCCTGCTTGACGATGTACTGGTCCAGGAAGGCAATCAGGTCCTCGGGCAATAGATCAAAATTGATCTTTTTTGTAGAATTGGAAGAGAGCTCCGATTTATCTAACGCCAGCGATTGGTGCAACACGACAGGCGAGACAATTTTGACGTTGTCTTTAAATTTTTTGGAGAGAAACTCGCTGATTTCCTTTTCAATTTCTTTGGGATCAGGTATTTTTTCGTTGTGCGATTTCATAACGATGCCAGTATAATCACATCTGCCCGGAATTGCAACCGGACCGGGTCTATTGCGGATGCGACCGACGCAACGCCAGGGCGGCATTGACGCCGAAAAGGAGCAGCGCGCCGATCCATCCGGCTGTGGTCAAGGGCCCTTCACCTGTCATAACAGGTCCGAGCAGTGCCGCCAGCAAAATTCGTGTCGATGATATGATGCTTCCTTCAACGGCAGTGATGTAGCGAAAGCCCATGGTGATCAAAAACTGTCCGGCGATACCGGCGGCGGCGCACAGTGCCAGGTAATGGAGGCAAGTTGAATTCGGCCAGAAAAAGTGCTTGTGAAAAACGGCCGCCGTCAAGAGTGATCCCAGGCCGAACATAAAAAAAAGCACCGTATTGGCATCGTGATAACGGCGGCTGACGCTCAGGTACATAATGGCAAAGGACGCCGACACACCCGAGGCCAATCCCCACAGGTTAGCCAGCTTAATGTCGATTTTGGCGGGAGCCAGAATAAGCCAGATGCCCGCGAAGGCAACCGCCACCAGCGCGAGGGCCGTCGGGTCGCGCTGTTCGCGCAGTAACCCCCACGAAAGCAGGGCGACAAAGACCGGGTAGGTCATATTCAAGATATTGGCTTCGGCCACCGAAGTGTATTTTACCGCCATGTAGAAACAGTATACCGCCACACTGTTGGCCACGGCTCTTCCGACCAGCAGGTGGTAGCGGCGTGGGCGGGGAGCTTGGCGGCTGACGGCCATAATGGCACAGACCACGAGGAATCCGGTCAGAAACCTGAAAAACGCAAAGTAGGATGGATCGATTGTCACTTCGGTTTGGGACCATCTGATCACCACCGTCGAAAGGTAGAAGCAAAAGGCCGATGCGAATACCGCCAGTTCGCCGAGAAGCCTGTGAGTCGGTTTTTTCATCGGGTAATGATGTTACAGCGCCCAGCGAGTTCAACACAACGGTTTTTTCATTGGTTGGCCGGTTAGCCCGTTGAGCCGGTTGAGCCTGTTTAGCCGTTTAACGGGCTCAACCGGCTAAACCGACCTAACTGTATTGACAGACCCACAGTGGACATATAAGAATTCGGGTTGAAAGGTTCGGGGTTCAGGGTTCAAGCTTCAGCGTTCAAGGAAGGACTTCAATCCTTCAACCCTGAACGGGTAATCCCGCCTGGGCGGGAAATCTTTGAACCTATATCGCTTCAATCCTTCAACCCTGAACGGGAAACGGTGAACCTTTGAACCTCTTGGATTTAAGGTTCAGCACTGCTTCTGGCCGCAAGCATCCGGGTTGATCGAAGAGGAAACTTTTTAGTCGCGGTTAAAAATTCCAAATCGCAAATAACAAATAACAAACAAATCACAATGACCAAA
>JBDNAO010000156.1:0-6066 GCA_039768375.1 Desulfobacterales bacterium
GCCGGTTGGCCCGTTAGCCGGTTGGCCGGTTATCGGTCTATGTCGTTGTAAATGCTCATAGCCCTTAAACCAAAACTGGTTCCGGGTTCAGCGACGACTCTGGCCGCCCAGTCTGATCGTGTAAGAAACACTTTTAAGCTTCAGTAAAATTTCAAATCATAAATAACAACTAACAAATAAATCACAATGACCAAAATTCAAAATGACAAACCTGTTTGGGTCCTTGGATATTGAGATTTGATATTTCCGAATACATCGATGCTCGGGATGGATCTATAAAGTTTGCCTTTCTAATGGGTATAGCACCGTTGAGTTTCACACGAGGGTTCTGAGTTTCGAGTTTCAAGTTTCTATTTGCGGGTCTGATTCTATTTTCGTACTAAACGCTCATGGCCCTTTGGGTCGCCACGGCGCATGAAACTCATTAGTGTCAATTGAGTCGGTCAGGTAGGTTAACCTTTTACCTTAAACCTTTTGCCTTTTTATCATGCCATCGTCACTTCCGTACCGATGCCCTTGTCGGTGAAGAGTTCCAGCAGGAGGGCATGGCGCTTTTTGCCGTTGATGATCGGCACTTTTTCCACACCCTGCTGCAGAGCCTCCAGCGCATAATTGATTTTGGGGATCATGCCGCCCGTGATGACCCCCGCCTCGCTCAACTGTCGAATAGTGACCGCATCGATGGAAGAAATCAGCTTGCCGTCGGCATCGAGCACACCATCGACGTCGGTGAGGTAGATCAACCGGCTGGCCGTCAAAGCCACCGCCACTCGGCAGGCCACCATGTCGGCATTCATGTTGTAAGTCTCACCGCTCTCGCCGACCCCGACGGGCGCGATTATCGGAATAAAACCGTGCTGCGTCAAGGTATTGATCAAACCCGGATTAATCCGGGTCACCTCGCCCACGTGGCCCGGATCGATGATCTCCGGAGGCGTGTTTTCGTCGTTCTGGAAGACGATATGGAGTTTCTTGGCCTGGATCAACCCGCCGTCCTTGCCGGAGAGACCCACCGCCTTGCCGCCCTGTCGGTTGATCTGGGCCACGATGGCCTTGTTGACCTTGCCCCCCAGCACCATTTCGACCACGTCCATGGTCGGGGTATCGGTCAGGCGCATGCCGTTGACAAACGTCGATTGGATGCCCATTTGCCGGAGTACGGAGTTGATCTGTGGTCCTCCGCCGTGCACCACCACCGGGTTGAGCCCGATAAACTTCAACAGGGTGATGTCACGCGCGAAATCCTCCTTGAGCTGGTCGTCCACCATGGCGTGACCGCCGTACTTGATCACGATGGTCATCCCAGAAAATCGCCGGATGTACGGCAGAGACTCGATGAGTATGCCGGCAACCTGTTCGTTCATGGATCGTTACCTGAGCGTTGTCGGTTGTTAGTTGTCTGTTGTGGGTAGTGTTGACCTAATACCCAACACAACATAGGGGATGCCTTCCAAAGTCCCACTTTAAAGCCATATCCCTTACAAAATATAGCGACTCAGATCTTCATCGTCTTTGACACCTTTCAACCGTTTGACGACATAATCATGCGTAATGACAATGCGCTTTTCAGTCTGATCGGGTGCATCGAACAAAATGTCTTCCAGCAGGTATTCGAGAATGGTGTGCAGGCGCCGCGCGCCGATGTTCTCGGTGTTGTTGTTGACCTCCTCGGCAATCTTGGCGATCTCCCGGACCGCTTCATCGTCGAAGACGATTTCCACCCCCTCGGTCCTCAGTAGTTCCATGTACTGGAGCAGGAGAGCGTTTTTCGGTTCGATCAGTATTCTGTAAAATTCCTCGCGCCCCAAGGAATCGAGCTCGACCCGGATCGGAAAGCGGCCCTGCAGTTCGGGAATCAGATCCGAGGGCTTAGCCGCGTGAAACGCGCCCGAGGCGATGAAAAGAATATGGTCGGTTTTCACTGGGCCGTATTTGGTCGTCACGGTGCTGCCCTCGACGATCGGCAGCAGATCCCGCTGCACGCCTTCCCGCGAGACGTCGGGTCCTTGACCGCTGCTGCGCCCGGCGATTTTATCGATCTCATCCAAGAAGATAATGCCGGATTGTTCGACCTTTTCAATGGCCGTCCGCACCACCTTGTCCATGTCGATCAGGCTCTGGGCTTCCTCCTGGGTCAGGATTTCCATAGCCTCCGCAACCTTGGCTTTACGCCGCTTGGTTCCCTTGGGCAGCAGTCCGCCGAGCATGTCCCTGAAGTTGATGCCCATTTCTTCCATGCCGATGTTTGAAAATATCTCAACCATCGGCATCGAGCGGTCGGCCACATCCAGGTCGACATAGCGGTCGTTGAGCCGGCCGTCACGCAACATCCGGCGCAGTTTCTCGCGCGTGGGCGACACCTTGTCGGCCACCGTGAGCGCCGTGATTTCCTGGGGTCCCGACGCGGCGGTTCCAGGATTGGACTCGGGCTGTCCGCCTCTGGGAAGCAGGAGATCGAGCATGCGCTCCTCGGCATTCTGTCTGGCTTTGTCCTGCACCCGCCCACTCTCATCTGACTTTCCCATGGTGACGGTCACTTCCACCAGGTCCCGCACCATCGATTCGACATCCCGCCCCACATAACCGACTTCGGTAAACTTGGAGGCTTCCACCTTGGTGAAGGGCGAATCGGTAAACCGGGACAGCCGTCTCGAAATCTCGGTTTTGCCGACCCCGGTCGGACCGATCAGGATGATGTTCTTCGGCGCGATTTCGTCCCTGAGATCGTCGGGCACCTGTTGCCGGCGCCAGCGGTTCCGCAGGGCAATGGCCATTGACCGCTTGGCCTTGTCCTGCCCGATGATGTATTTGTCGAGTTCTGCAACGATCTCAGACGGTTTGAGATGACTCATGGTGTCACCCTGAAAAAAAAGTTTGACGGCCGATCCGGGCCTAGAGTTCCTCGACCGTTATCTGTTGATTCGTGTAGATGCAGATAGAAGCAGCAATCGTCATCGCCTCTTCCGCGATCCTGCGGGCTTGCAATTCGGTGTTGTTAACCAGAGCGGTGGCGGCGGCCTGGGCGATGACGCCGCCGGAACCGATGCCGATCAAACCGTCGTCCGGCTCGATCACATCCCCGTTGCCCGAGATGAGAAACATCCGGGTATCGTCCACAGCAACCATCAAGGCCTCCAGGCGCCTGAGGTATTTGTCGGTGCGCCAGTCACGGGCAAGCTCCACCGCCGCACGCATCAGGTTGCCGTTGTAGCGTTCCAGTTTGGCTTCGAGTTGATCGGAGAGGTTCAGGGCATCGGCCGCCGTACCGGCAAAACCGACGATGATCTTTTCGTTGTAAATCCGCCTGACTTTGCGGGCATGGTGTTTGATGATCGAACTCTGCAGCGTTACCTGCCCGTCTCCCGCAACCACCGTGTGTTCTTTGTGTCGGATGGCCAGAATTGTGGTCCCGCGTGTTTTCATGGTTCACCTTCGCCGGCGGTCCGCCGGTATTCGTTGTGCCCCCGGGGTTTTATATATGTCCGACCCGGCACCGGTACTGTATCGCCGTCTATTTTCTGGGATGGGCCTTGTCATAGGTCGCCATAAGTCTGTCAATGCTGACATGAGTGTATTTCTGGGTGGTCGACAGGCTCTTGTGGCCCAGCAGTTCCTGGACCGCCCGCAGGTCGGCGCCCGCATCGAGCATGTGCGTCGCAAAAGTATGGCGCAGAACGTGCGGGGAAACCGGCACCATCAGACTGCACGCCCGGACGAGCTTGTCCAGGATGCGGGCGATGGAACGCGAACTCAATCGTCCCTTGAACTTGTTCAGGAACATCGGACCGTCCATTTCGGCCGGTACATCGGCTTCAGCCTCCAAGCGCAGACGGTAGGAGGCGATCGCCTTGAGTGCTTGTTTGCCGATCGGCACGATTCTCTCCTTGGATCCTTTGCCGAGCACACGCACCATCCCGGTGCTGTGGTCGACGGCAAACACATTGAGACCTGCGACTTCCGAAACCCGCAAACCACAGGAGTAAAACGTTTCGAAAATGGCGCGGTTGCGCAGTCCCGGCAGGTCGTCGGTCTGAATCGAATCGAGCAACCGAAAAATCTCGTCCACGACGAGATAGCGCGGGATCGGGTGGTCCTGTTTGGGCGTCAGGATCATATCCGTCGGGTTGCTTTCTATGATCCCCTGTTTCAAGAGGTGTCGGAAAAATGACCTCAGCGCCGAGAGCTTCCGGCCAATCGTGGTCTTCTTGTTGCGGCGGTGGAGCAGCCCGAGATATTTTCGGACCGTCAAAGGTTCCACCTTGGGCAAGGGACAAGACAAGCCCACTGTTGGTTGCGATCGGCTGCCGTCGTTGCCTGCTTCTGTAACAAATTCAAAGAACTCCTGCAGGTCGTTGCGGTAGGCCCGAGCCGTGTTGGTGGAATATCCCTTTTCGGCGAGCAGAACATCGATAAAGGATTTGATCAACTCTTCGACGGATCGTATTTCCATTGACTAAAAGGCGATCAGGTTTTCCAGTTCCTGCCAGTTGCCGACCTCGATAAACGGGTGGCTTTCGCGGTTCCAGGGCTGCCGGTAGAGCACCGGCTCGATGCCTTCCTCCTTCAGTTGGTAACAGGTTTCCAGCCGGTCTTCGACAAAAAAGCGGATGCCGCTTTCGAGGAGCACCTTGGCCTTGCCGTTGAACGTACCGGTGGCCACCACCTGCACGGTCTCCGGTGCCAGCCTCACCAGATCGCACATCCACTTCGAAATGGGCCCCGGGTGCGGCCGCGCAGTGACGAAAAGCAGTGGACTGCGGTAGCCGGCGATGCGTGACAGCACCGCGCCGGATCCGCTGATAGCCTGCAGCGGCGACGCATATTCGCCCGCCATGATCCGGTTGAGAATGACGTCGATCAGGGCGGGGTCCATGTCGAGACAATCCGATAGCAAATAAGAGGTCATGTCTTCGTAGCGGACGCCGTCGACCCGGTATTCCCTGCGGGCAATATCGATAAAGAGCGCCATGGTGTCGGCAATCACACCGTCGACATCAAAAGCCACTGATGTCGGATCGATCATAACGCGTCCTTTCGCGCATCAGGAAGCACTGTGGGTTTTTTTCTTCAACCGCGATATGCGCCGCCGGTAAATGGTGGCCATTTTCTTGTCGCTGGCCTCGAGTGCCGCCAGACGCTTAACCTTCAGGGCTTTGATCTTCTGCTTCAGCTGACGGACATCCCCGCTCTTCTTCTTGCCGGGCTTGTCATCGGCGATTCCCCTTTCCTTTTTGATGGCCGCAAGCAGTTCTTCCTTGTTCATTCCATGAACGCCGGTAATGCTCGAAATCGCCTTGGCAATCTCGCGCATTTCTTTGGCCGTCATCTTTTCCAAGGGTTTTTCCTTTTCCGCCTTCTTCTTTGCTGCCATGATCTGCTGTCGCTCCTTTCTCCTCCTGTCTATAAAGAACAAAGCGGAAGCCGCAGAGCCTCCGCCAAAGAGTGTCGGTCCGGTCTTGACGCACGGACGGCCGCTGTAAAACGGCCCGTCCTCAAAAAAGCACGGATGTCCAACAGTCGTTACTTAAAATTGGGATACATAAACCAATTTATTTCGGCATGTCAATAGCGAATACTGTGCTGCAGCTGTTCTCGGTGAACCTTCACATGGAGCCGGGGGACCGGGTTTTAAAGTGATCAACTGTTTGAGCGCATTAGCGAGCATTGAACCGAACAACATGAAGATATTGGCCGAACTCGGGACTATGGAGTTTTATGTTCATTCATTTTCACAGCCTCAGACTTGTTCGGCTTTAGGCTCGCTTTTGCGCGAGTTTTGTCCCGCCATAGGCGGGATTAAAACCCGGTTACCCGGCGTAATCTATAGGATCCATATTTTCACCGAGAATTTCTGATGGTGCTATCGCTACTCCTGCGGCGGCGGCATGTCGGCCATGTTTTGGGCGTGCGGCTTATCACCTTGGTGCGTCTTCTTATAGAGTTCGATGAAGGGCGTCAGCAGTTCAAGGGGCAGCGGAAATATGGTCGTCGTATTGGTTTCAGTCGACATTTCGTTGACGGTCTGCAGGTACCTGAGCTGCAGGGCGGTCGGGTGTTTCTCGATAA
>JBDNAO010000157.1:0-3379 GCA_039768375.1 Desulfobacterales bacterium
CTTTGCGGTCGTCCAGAATCTCGACGAAGTAAAGCAGGCTGCGCATACCGTCCACGTAAGCTTTCATGGTGAGCAGTTGCCGGCGCACATCCGGATGCTGAATGATGGGGACCGCGTGGGCGCTGTCATCGCGCATCTTGAGCAGGTGTCTGCCCTGAACCCGCTGACGGGCATATTGAAGGGCATTCAGGTAAGCGGTGCTAGCGCAGCAGAAGCCCTGCATTCCGACCAGCAACCGGGCCTCGTTCATCATCAGGAACATGGCCCGCATGCCCTTGTTCTCCTGGCCCAGGAGCATACCCCGGCATTGCTCCTTGCCGCCGAGGGCCATGGAACACGTCGCGTTGCCGTGAATACCCATTTTTTCTTCCACCCCGGTGCAGACCACATCGTTGAATTCACCGAGTGTCCCGTCGTCGTTCACCCAGATTTTGGGCACCACGAAAAGGGAGATGCCGCCGGTGCCCTGCGGGGCCCCTTCGATCCGGGCCAGCACCGGGTGAATAATGTTTTCGACCAGGTCGTGCTCACCGCCCGAGATGAAAATCTTGTTGCCGGTGATGGAATATGTGCCGTCATCGTTCTTCCTGGCTGTCGTTGTCAAGGCGCCGACATCGGAGCCGGCCTCCGGTTCGGTCAGCAGCATCGTGCCGCACCACTGGCCGGTGTAAAGCTTCTTGACAAACAATTCTTTCTGCTTGGCGGTACCGAAAGTCTCGATCAGTCTGCCGGCACCATGAGTCAGACCCGGGTACATCATGAAAGCCAGGTTCGCACCGATAAAATACTCACTGGCCGCAAGGGCCACGGTCCGCGGCATCCCTTGCCCCCCCCAATCGATGCTCTCGGTCATCGCGACCCACTCCCCTTCTCTGTAGGTCTCATAAACCTTTTTGAACTCTTCCGGCACCGTCACGACACCGTTTTCGAAGTGAACTCCCTGTCGGTCGCCGATGACCTGGGTCGGCAGAACTTCCTTGAGCGCCAGGTTACGGGCTTCGGAGATGATCAAATCAATTGTCTTTCTGTTGAACTCTCCAAATTTTTCGTGCCCGCTTATCTCTTCGACACGAAGCACTTCATGAAGAAGGAAGTCGACATCCCGCCGATCTGCGATTTGCTGTGCCATAACCCGAATCTCCTTGTTTGATAGAGTTTTTCCGTCCGCAAACGGCCCTTTTCCTCAATCCCGGCGTCCAAAATGGGACGTTATCTTCGAGCGAGCCCTAAGATTGCCCCTTATAGCCAATACCGTTGAAGAAAAGGTCGACCAGGGGATCTGCCATTGACACCAGGTCATATCGTCCCCCGGAGTGGAGCCAAGTGTTGATCACTTCGTCTACCGCACCGATAATAAACCGTTTGACCAACCCCAAATACAGATCTTTGCGGATAAAGCCCTCGGCCTGGCCGTTTTCCACGATTTCGGCAATGATATCGAGATACATCTGCGACATCTCCTTGATCTGCTCCTCGGCCCGGCGAGTGAGTCGGTGGGTTTCGGTCTGGTAGACGATGGCCAGATCCCGGTCCCGTTGAAATTCTTCAAGGTGCCGTCGGACGAGGTTTCTCAACTTCTCGACGGCACTGCCCCCGCAATCGACTTCTTCTCTGAAGCGCTCGAAAACCTGCTTGGTTTTGTACTTGAAAAACTGAACCAGGATATCGTCCTTGTTTTTGAAGTACAGATAGATGGTCCCATCGGCCACACCGGCTTCTCGGGCGATTTTGGCAACGGTCGACTGATGATATCCGTGCCGGGCAAATACCTTGATGGCCGCTTCGAGGATGCGGTGGTATTTATCGTTTTTATCGCGGGTACTGATGGCCTAACTCCTGCGTGATCAGATGAATTATGAATGAATGTTCATTCATTTTACAGTGGCGCCCGGTGCTTGTCAAGGGCAATTGCCAGACGGCTGCATCATACATTACATCAATGATTTCAGAAGTATAAAACTTTGAATCGGAATCAAGGCGGGTTTTTCAACTGCGAATCTGATCGCGCGCAGCGAAATGATCTGAAGATTTGTTCATTTTATTCGTCTGCCAAGCGAATTCTGACGGCACTGGCGTGGGCCGTCAGGCCCTCTGTTTCCGCCAGGCGGGTGATGTCACCGGCTTCATTCCGGAACGCGGCCTTTGAGTAATGGACGATACTCGTTTTTTTGACAAAGTGCCCCACCGAGAGAGCCGAGGCAAACCGAGCAGTGCCGGCCGTCGGCAGCACGTGATTGGGTCCGGCGACATAGTCGCCCACCGGTTCGGGTGTGTAGGCGCCCAGAAAAACAGCACCGGCATTTCGAATGCGGCCAAGCAAATCAAAGGGCTCTTCGAGGTGCAGCTCCAGGTGTTCCGGCGCAATCCGATTGGCCAGATCGACAGCCGCATCGAGATCGGGAACAACCATGATCGCCCCGTAGCGGTCCAGGGATGCTTCGGCAATTTCACGGCGGGTCAAGGCCTGAAGCTGGGGTCGAAGAGCTTGGACAACATCTTCGGCGATCCGCCGATCGTCGGTGATCAGAATGGCCGATGCCAGCGCATCGTGTTCGGCCTGCGAAAGGAGATCGGCGGCAATGAAACGCGGGTTGGAAAAACGGTCGGCGAGAACGAGAATCTCACTGGGTCCGGCCACCATATCGATGCCCACGGTGCCCGCCACGATTTTTTTGGCCAGGGTGACATGCAGGTTGCCGGGACCGACGATGACGTCCACCTTCGGGACGGTTTCGGTTCCATATGTGAGAGCTGCAATAGCCCAGGCGCTGCCGATCTTGTAGATCTCACTCACGCCCACCTTGCGGGCCGCAATGAGAAGATGCGGGTTGACGCGACCGTCACGGGTCGGGGGAGTAACCATGACGATCCGCTCTACACCGGCGATTCTTGCCGGGATCGCACCCATCAGGACCGAAGAGACCAGCGGTGTGGTGCCCCCTCTGCCGCCGGGAACGTAAATCCCCGCAGCCTGCACCGGGTTGACCATCTGGCCAACCAGAGTCCCCGGTCGGGCTGTATTGATCCAGGATTTCGGCAGCTGGAGCCGGTGAAAAGATTCGATCTGCGCGGTCGCACGATTCAGCGCCCGCCGGAAGGCGGCATCCACCTGTCGGGTCGCCTCCCTGAACTCCGACTCGGTAACCGCCAGCGAACCCGTCTGCAGGTCGGGGGCATCGAATCGGTTGACGTATTTTGTCAGGGCACCGTCCCCGTTTCGGCGGACATCCTCCAGGATACGGTTCACAGCCGAAACATCTTTTTTCTTGAAGTTCAACCCGCGGTTTACTATCGTAGCAAGCTTTTTCTCGGCGGCTTCGGAAGGATAGTCGTATATTTTCATCACGTATCTCTAGCCGCTCCCGATGAATTTGTCAAC
>JBDNAO010000015.1:0-11161 GCA_039768375.1 Desulfobacterales bacterium
GACCTCTACGAAATGAAACCGATTGTCGCCATAGTCGGACGCCCCAACGTGGGGAAGTCCACCTTTTTCAACCGCGTGACGCGCACCCGGGACGCCCTGGTGTCTGATTCACCGGGTCTGACCCGTGATCGGCACTTCGGTGAAGCGCAATGGGATGACACCGAATTCATCCTGGTCGATACCGGCGGGTTTGCCGGTGCTGACGACCTGGCGTCGCAAATTTCTGCTCAGGTGCACCTGGCCATCGACGATGCCGAGGTGATCATCTTCATGATGGATGGACGGCAGGGTCTATCCCCTTACGATCGGGAAATCGTCGACCTGCTGCGGCCGATCTCAAAACCCGTATTTTACGCCGTCAATAAAATCGATGGACCGGAGAACGAGATTCAGATGTCGGATTTTTACGGCCTTGGCATCGAAAAGTTTTATCCGCTCTCGGCCGAACACCGCTATGGTCTGACCGATCTGCTCGACGACCTCGTCCATAAGCTGACGAATCTTCAACCGATACCCGACACAACGGTCGACAGCGAGGTGATTCGTATGGCGGTCGTGGGGCGGCCGAATGTCGGTAAATCATCCCTTATCAACTGTATCCTGGGCGAGGAGCGTCTGCTGGTCAGCAATGTGCCCGGCACCACCCGGGACGCCATCGACACCCTGCACCGGGTCAACCAGAAGTCCTATCTGCTTATCGATACGGCCGGTATACGGCGCAAGGGCAAGGTGTCGCGCAAACTCGAAAAGTTCTCGATCATAAAGTCCCTCCGCAGCCTGAACCGCTGCGATGTTGCCCTGGTCATCATCGATGCATCGGAAGGGATCACGGAACAGGACATCAATATCGCCGGTTATGCCCACGGGCGCGGCTGCGGCTGCGTCTTTCTGCTGAACAAATGGGATCTGGTGGAAAAAGACCGCAACACGTTGCGTCGTTTCAGCCAAGAGTTAAAGGAGCAGGCCAAATTTCTCGGCTTCGCGCCGGTGCTCTCCGTGTCGGCGTTGACCGGACAGCGGGTGCCAAAAATTTTCAAACTTGCGGATGAGGTCTACCGCCAATATAATACGCGCGTCGGGACCGGTCGCTTGAACAAAGTCTTCGAGACGGCCATCGAGCAGAACACGCCGGCCCTGCATCGCGGCCGGCGCATAAAATTTTTCTACGCCACCCAGATAGCTACCAAGCCGCCTACGATCGTGTGTTTCGTGAACTACCCGGAAGCCGTCCACTTTTCATACCAGCGCTATCTGGTCAATCGCGTGCGCCATGAGACCGGCCTCGACCAAACGCCCGTGCGCCTTTTTTTTCGAAAGCGTGAAAGACGAAAGTTCCTGGGCAAAGGCCAAAATAAATCAAAAAGTTAGTTTTATGGTTTTAAGTATTAGACCATAATTTCTCCGCAGGATGCCAAGATGTTATATTAAATTGAAACCACTTGATTCATCAGGAATAGGGTTATAGGTGTCAGGTATCAGCAAACCCCAAATCCTGAAACCCGAAACCTGAACATTTATTTGGTTGTGACCGAAAGCCTGTTTTGGGTTTTAGAATCGAGTTTTTTACCATGACCGATTTGTTCGAGTATCAATCCCGCAAAGCCCTTGACTCTTCGCGGCCTTTGGCCGAGCGTATGCGGCCGCGTAACCTTTCCGAATTCGTCGGACAAGGGCACCTGGTCGGCGAGGGGGCCGTGATCCGTCTGGCCGTCGAAAAGGACCAGCTCTTCTCCATGATCCTTTGGGGTCCGCCGGGTTGCGGTAAAACCACACTGGCCCGCATCATTGCAGGCGAGACCCGATCTCATTTTGCCCACTTTTCGGCGGTGCTCTCGGGTGTCAAAGACATTCGGGCGGTCATCGACGACGCCCGGCAGCAGCTGAGCCTGCGTCGCAAGAAGACCATGTTGTTCGTGGATGAAATCCACCGCTTCAACAAGGCCCAACAGGACGCTTTTCTGCATCACGTCGAAAGCGGGCTGATCACCCTGATAGGCGCCACGACCGAAAATCCCTCTTTTGAAGTGATTGCCCCCTTGTTGTCACGCTGCCGGGTGCTGACATTGAACATGTTGAGCGAGGCGGAGATCAGTGAAATACTGGCGGCGGCCATACGCGACAAGGAACGCGGTTTCGGAAATCTCGGGGTCGAACTGGCGCCGGAAGCCCTGGCGCATTTGAGCGGCATTGCCGACGGGGATGCCCGCACGGCCCTCAACGGCCTCGAAATCGTTGCGGCCGTCATGAGCGGATCAAAAGAAGCCGACTCTCATCCCGGGCGGCGGCTCATCTCCCTGCCGGAGGTCGAAGCCGCCCTGCAGAAAAAAGCGCTGCTCTACGACAAGACGGGTGAAGAGCACTACAACCTGATTTCCGCTCTCCACAAGAGTTTGCGCGGCAGCGACCCGGATGCCGCCCTTTACTGGCTCGGCCGCATGCTGCGGGCAGGCGAGGACCCGTTGTATATCGCCCGCCGGATGGTCCGTTTTGCTTCCGAGGACATCGGCAACGCCGATCCGCGAGCTCTCGGCGTGGCGATCGATGCCATGGAAGCGTTCAAATTCATCGGTCGACCGGAGGGGGACCTGGCTCTGGCCCAGGCGGCGGTTTATCTCGCGACGGCTCCCAAGAGCAACAGTCTGTATACGGCCTACCAGGCGGTCGTGGCCGATATTGCGGCCACCGGATCTCAACCGGTGCCTTTACAGATCCGCAACGCCCCTACGCGGCTGATGAAGGATCTCGGCTACGCCGAAGGCTATCGGTACGCCCACAATTATACAGAGGCCTACGTGCCGCAGGAGTATCTGCCCGATGCCCTCAAAGGGCGACAATACTATCGACCGACCGACAGGGGCTACGAAAAAATCATCAAGGAGCGGCTCGACCACTGGCATCGGTTGAAGAAGACGGAGAAATCGTGAAGTGTTCGCTGCGGGTCGCTTCGGCAGCGTCGTCGGGTGATTTCCCCGCCACAAAGGACCGTTCGAGGAGGGTGACCTCGCCCGAGGCCTCGATCAGCAGCACAGTCGACGACCGCGTCCCGTAATTCGGGCTGGTGATGAAAAGAGGTGAGAGAGAGCGTTCCCATTCGAGACCCACGCCGGTATCCGGCAGTTCCCGATCCGGAGCGACGGCACGGTCCGCCAAAAGAGCGAACAGGTCTTCGGCACCCCACCCACCGCTGCGGTTCAACAGGTTTTTCAACCGTTTTTTTCCCTGCGACACTTTTGGCCATTCGGTGTCGATCAGGTGGTTGCTGAGACCATAGTACCCCGGCTGCAGCTCTACGATCCCGTTGCTGCGGTTGGAGCAATACCAGAGGCCCGTTTGATCGCCCACCAGCAGGTTGAAGCCATTATAGCGGTGAGCGGTTTTCTGCAACTGCTCGAGATAATCTGCGGGTGGAGCATCACCGGTTAAAAAACGGTTGATCAACAGCCCCCGTGAAAGCGCCTGTGGAAGCTGGCGCGCCGGATCGCGGTAGTTGGTCAGGGCCGCCAGCCGCCCCCGACGCGTTATGCCGAGCCACGTGCCGCCTTCTTTGAGGTCGCGGCCGCCGTAGACTTCCGGGACATCGGTCCAGACCGACAGCGGCCGGGTCGGGCGGGCATAGAATTCGTCGCGGTTGGCCGCCAGAATCAACCGGAAACCGGGTTGGGTATTAAACGAAAAAAGAATCAGACACATGGCGCCCCCATTGACCGGCATGTTTTGTTGTGATAGGAATCGAAACGATAACATTTGTTCGATTTTAGAACATAATCAATCGATTACTTAAAATCAACACAAGGAGACTCCCGAAATGAAAGAAGTGGTTATTGTCAGCGGATCGCGAACGGCGATCGGTACCTTCGGCGGCAGTCTGCAGTCGGTGCCGGTGGTCGAACTGGGTGCTCTCGTGATTAAAGACGCACTCAAGCGGGCCGGGTTGCGACCGGTTGCCGGACGTCAAATGGAGGCGGACGCACCGGACAAACTGAAAGGCAGGGGCCTGATTGAACTGGAGAAAGAGTCCCAAGACTGGGATCCTACCGCTGCGCCGGTCACCGTCGACGAGGTCATCATGGGAAACGTGCTGCAGGCCGGGCAGGGGCAGAATCCAGCCCGGCAGGCGATGGTGCGGGCCGGGGTACCCAAGGAAACCCCGGCGTATACCATCAACAAGGTCTGCGGCTCCGGGCTCAAGTCAATCGCTTTGGGTGCCTCCGCCATCATGAGCGGCCAGGCCGAGGTGATCATTGCCGGAGGCCAGGAAAGTATGAGCCAGGTGCCGATGTCGCTGCCAAAGGCCCGCTGGGGCTACCGCATGGAATTGACCGGCAGCGGCGAGATTCAAGACCTGATGGTGTTCGACGGTCTCTTCGAAATCTTCTACGGCTATCACATGGGGCTGACGGCCGAAAACATCGCCACGCTCTATGACATCAGCCGCAGGGAGCAGGACGAACTGGGCGTTCTCAGTCACAACCGGGCAAGAAAGGCCATAAAAGAAGGCCTGTTCGGCCAGGAAATCGTGCCGGTGGTGATTAAGTCCCGCAAGGGCGAAACCGTTTTCGAGGTGGACGAGCGTCCCATGGATACGGACATCGAAAAAATGGCGAAATTGCGGCCGGCTTTCAAGAAAGACGGGACCGTCACCGCCGGAAACGCCTCCGGCATCAACGACGCCGCCGCAGCGGTTCTGCTCATGAACGCCGAAAAGGCCGCCGAGCTGGGCCTCGAACCGATTGTCCGAATCAAAGGCTTTGCCGCGGGCGGCGTGGATCCGG
The DNA here is from genome assembly GCA_039768375.1 of Desulfobacterales bacterium. Classification (GTDB taxonomy): domain Bacteria; phylum Desulfobacterota; class Desulfobacteria; order Desulfobacterales; family SG8-13; genus JARFQH01. Next base: position 4,773 of record JBDNAO010000015.1, read on the forward strand.
CCTTCATGGGGCTCGGCCCGGTGCCGGCGGTGCGCAAGGTGTTGAGATTGACCGGAATGGCGTTGAGCGATATCGACACCATTGAGTTGAACGAGGCCTTTGCTGCGCAGGCGATCGGCTGCATGCGCGAGCTCGGGATCGAAAACGACCGGCCCAACGAATTGGGGAGCGGCATCTCGCTCGGGCACCCGATCGGATGCACCGGCACCCGGCAGATGGTCACCACAATGAACCAGATGAAGCGCAAGGGCTACCACACCGGCCTCATCACCATGTGCATCGGCGGTGGCATGGGGATGGCCATGATCGTCGAGCGTTAAAACGACCCGCCGGTTGCGAATTGGCCTTTGAACAGCAGCGTGATAAAGGTTGAATGAAACGGCATTCAATTCGGAGGAATCCACCGCGTCTCATCTTAATTTTTTCTTTACACGACCGGGCTCTATTGCTATAAGCGCCAAGAAAATATGGACATTTCGACGCGGGCCTAAAAGATCGACCACCTAAGACAGTCAAAACAGGGGAAAGCATGAGCGTAGCCAGAAAATTGGGCATCCTGGTGTTCTGTGCAGTTCCGGCCATCATCGGCGGCGGCATCGTCTATGCCATTTTCAACGACCTCACGGCCATTTTTATTTATGAAACCATCCTCTTGTTGGGTGCCGGGGCCTATTTAGCCCGATAGGCAGATAATTTTCGCCCAAAATGGCCCTGTTCCGTGCCCTTGATGAAACCGGGGATCGATAACAGTTGTCCATGTTTACGCCCATGCCACGGCTATACCATTGCCTCGGACGGAATGACGGCCGTGGCAGTGGCATGGTTTTCAAGACATCATCCGGTCATTCAGAAAAAGGGACCGACGCCGAAGTGCCGGGACCGGTTTGATCCCGCTTGATCGCCAATCTCGACAACCACCTCTCATTCCTGCCGGACGATAGAATCGATCGATAAAAAATTGGGGTCGGTGCATGGACGAAAGCCGGAACGGTCGCATTACCCGTAATTTCATTCTGCGGGTATTTTTGGTTTATTTCCTGGTGTCCCTCTTCATGCTCGGCTGGCTGCTGTGGCCGTTTTTATCCACGATTGTCATGGCGGCCACGGTCACAGGCGTCTTCAACCCCCTCTACCAGATACTGAATCGTAAGCGCCCCTCGATGTTGGCGTCACTGGTCACCTGCGGGATAATATTTCTCCTGCTGTTCATTCCTATCGTTTCTCTTGTCGGCATTCTGGGAATCGTTTTCGGACCGCTGGTGGTCACCGGTTTTCTGACCCTGACGGATATCTATCACGCCAGTTATCAGAATCTGGTCGAACCGTCTAAAACGTGATATAAGGGACCGTTGAGCCGGTTTAGCCCGTTAGGCCGGTTGAGCGGTATTTGACCCCAGACCCGATCGACCAGACAAACGGACTCAACGGACTAAACGGGCCCAACGGGCTAAACCGGCTCAACAGGCAAAACCGACAGAACAAGGTGAGTAAATGATACCAACTGAGAAGTCGTCCATGGTCAGCATCGAAAGCGAGATGCGCAAATCCTACCTCGATTATGCCATGAGCGTTATTATCGGACGGGCGCTCCCAGACGTGCGTGACGGACTCAAGCCGGTCCACCGCCGCGTGCTTTTCGCCATGCGGGAGCTCAGAAACGACTGGAACAAGGCCTACAAGAAATCGGCGCGTATCGTCGGCGATGTCATCGGTAAATACCATCCACACGGCGACACGGCGGTCTATGACACCATTGTGCGCATGGCTCAGGATTTTTCGCTGCGGTACCCGATGGTCGACGGTCAGGGTAACTTCGGATCGGTCGACGGTGATCCGCCGGCCGCCATGCGGTACACCGAGATACGGATGACGCGCCTGGCGCACGAAATGTTGGCCGACCTGGACAAGGAAACCGTCGACTTCGTACCCAACTATGACGAATCGCTGACCGAACCGTCGGTGATGCCGGCTAAGATTCCATCGCTGTTGATCAACGGGTCTTCGGGAATAGCGGTCGGGATGGCCACAAATGTTCCGCCGCACAATCTCAACGAGGTCTGCGAGGCCACGAAGGCTCTGATCGATAATCCCCAGCTTGAATGGCACGACTTGATCAAGCTCATTCCGGGGCCTGATTTTCCGACCGGCGGCATCATTTACGGCACCAAAGGCATCGAGGACGCCTACAGCAATGGTCGCGGCATCGTCCGGATGCGGGGGCGAATCATTGTCGAAAAAGACCAGCGCACCCAGTCCGAGACGATCGTCATCACCGAGCTGCCGTACCAGGTCAATAAGGCCAGGTTGATCGAACAGATTGCCGATCTCGTCAAAAACAAGCATATCGAAGGGCTGCGTTATGTCCGGGACGAGTCGGATCGTGAGGGAATGCGTATTGCATTGGGATTGAAGAGAGACCAGATCGCCGGGGTTATCATCAACCAGCTTTACAAGCACACGCGCCTCGAAAGCAGCTTCGGGGTTATTTTTCTGGCCGTGGTCCAGGGGCGCCCCGAGTTGCTGACTTTGAAGGAAACCCTCGAGCAGTTCATTTACCACCGCAAAGAAATCATCGTGCGGCGGACGCGCTTTGAACTGCGCAAGGCAGAGGAGCGAGCCCACATCCTGCAAGGGTTGAAGGTGGCGCTGGACAACCTGGACGAGGTGGTGGCGCTGATCAGAAACTCACGCTCGCCGGATGAAGCCCGGACGCGGTTGATAGATCGGTTCGACTTGACGATCATTCAGGCCAAGGCGATCCTCGACATGCGCCTGCAGCGGCTGACCGGGCTCGAGCGCGAAAAGATCGTGGAAGAATATGAAGCCGTACTCAAGGACATCGCCCGTTTCAGAGAGATCCTAGGCAACGAGCGACTGGTTCTGGATATCATCAAGGAGGAAATCGCCGAAATCCAGAATGAGTTTGCAGATGTCCGCCGTTCGGAAATCGTTCACGACACCACGGAAATCAACATCGAGGACATGATCGTCGAAGAGGACATGGTGGTCACTATTTCCAAAGACGGTTACATCAAACGCAACCCGATCACGCTCTACCGCATTCAGCGGCGCGGCGGCAAGGGCAAGACCGCCATGGGGACCAAGGAAGAAGATTTTGTCGAACACCTCTTTGTGGCCTCCACGCATCACACGTTTCTCTTTTTTACCAATCAGGGAAAGGTTTACTGGCGCAAGGTGTACGACATACCCCAGGCCGGGCGCACGAGCCGCGGTAAAGCCGTTATCAACCTGCTCAATCTGGCACCGGATGAAAAGTTGACCACGGTGATGGCCGTGGCGGCTTTCGAACCCGGTCACCACATCCTGATGACAACCCGCAACGGGCTGGTCAAGAAAACCGACCTCATGGCATTCAGTCGGCCCCGGTCGGGCGGCATTATTGCGATTACCCTGCTTACCGGAGACGAGCTGATCGAGGCGCGGCTGACCGACGGGACCTTTAACGTGTTTCTGGTATCGGCCTTGGGAAAATCGATCCGGTTTCACGAAGCCGAAGTGCGGCCCTCGGGTCGCACCTCGCAGGGGGTCAGGGGCATGCGTCTCGCCAAAGGCGACTGTATCGTCGGGGTGGCGGTTCTTAGCCACGGTCAGACCCTGTTCACCCTGACCGAGAACGGTTACGGCAAAAGGACCTCGGTGGACGAATACCCCATTCAAAAGCGCGGCGGCAAGGGGGTGATCACGATCAAGACCAGCGAGCGCAATGGAAAAGTCGTGGCCCTGCTGCTGGTCGAAGAAGATGACAACGTGATGCTGATGACCGACGCCGGCAAATTGATCCGGATTCCGGTGAGCGGTGTTTCGGTCATCAGTCGCAACACCCAGGGTGTCAAGCTCATCGATATCGAGGAAGGCGAAGAAGTGGTCGGCGCGGCACGGATAGAAGAAGACTAAGTCCATCGATTCGTAAATTCAATGACGAATTTACTGACTCAGGGCTTAGTGCTGAGTGAGCATATACGCTAATCTATTATATTAAAGATACGTTACCGTATTTTCGTATCGAAGCACTAAGCGGCCCTAAGGCGGAATCGAATGACGGACTCCTTTCGATGTGAGGTGGACACACGTGAAACCGTCAGAAAAGGCAGTTGATAATCTGAAGATCGGTGTCGTGGGCGCCGGCAGCTGGGGTACGGCTCTGGCCAACCTGCTGGCCGCTAAAGGCTACGGCATCGACCTGTGGGCGTATGAAAACGAGGTCATCGCCCAAATCGAGCAGGAGCGGGAAAACAAGGTATTTCTCCCGGGAATTCTCCTGGACTCCACCGTAAAGCCCACGGCCGATATGGCCGTGGCCACCAGCGGCAAAGACTTGGTGCTCATGGTGGTGCCGTCTCACGTGATGCGGGAGACGACGGCGCAGATGCGGGAGCATCTCCCCCGGGAGGCCATTGTCGTAACCGCCTCCAAGGGAATCGAGAACGCCACCCACCTGACCATGACCGGCGTCTTGAATCAGACCCTGCCGCATGTTCCGCAAGAACAGCTGGCGGTGCTCTCAGGTCCCAGTTTTGCACGCGAAGTCGCCATGGGCTTTCCCACCGCCGTGACGGTCGCCGCAAAGGATCTCGCTGTCGCCGCTTTGGTTCAGCATGTATTTGCAACGTCTTCTTTCAGGGTTTACACCAACGACGATGTACTGGGAGTGGAACTGGGCGGTGCTGTGAAAAATGTCATCGCCATCGCCACCGGGGTGATCGACGGGCTCGGTCTTGGGTTGAACACGAGGGCGGCTCTTATTACGCGCGGTCAGACGGAGATTCGGCGGCTGGGTGTGGCACTCGGCGCCAAACCGCGCACCTTCACGGGGTTGGCCGGCATCGGCGATCTCATATTGACCTGCACCGGTACGCTCAGCCGCAATCACACCCTCGGCCAGAAAATAGGGCGCGGCATAAAACTCAAAGACATTCTGGCGGAAATGCGCATGGTGGCCGAGGGAGTGAAAACCTCCCAATCCATTTATAACCTTTCGCGGAAAATCGGTGTCGAGATGCCCATCTGCCACGCGACGTATCATATTTTATATGATGATCTCGCGCCCGAGGTAGCGCTTCAGCGCCTGATGACCCGTGAGCTTAAATATGAGCTGGATGAAGAATGACGAGATTGCGGAAAAGGGTCAATGATCAGAAATTCTCGATAACATAATAATGATTAACATAGATTACCCGGTTCCATGTAAAGGTTTACCAGAAACACTGGTCAAGGATGGACGGAAACCAAAAGGAATTGTGATTGCCAGCCAATCAACCGCACAAAGGCGCAGGCCACCGGAAGAGACTGCGGGAGAAGTTTTTGTCATCCGGGTTGAAAGGGTTTCACGATTACGAGGTGATCGAGCTACTGCTGACCCTGGCAACACCCCGCAAGGATTGCAAGGATGCGGCTAAAACCGCCTTGGCCAGGTTCAAGAGCCTGCAAGGGGTGCTGGAAGCCGCTCCCGAGGACCTCTGCGAGGTCGACGGTATCGGGCCCATAAACCTTTTCGGAATCAAGCTGGTCAAGGCCGTTGCCGACCGCTACCTGACCCGGAAAATCGAAAACAAGAATCCCTTGAACAACTCCCGGGACCTGTTCGATTTTCTCTATCACAGCATGCGGGACAAGCAGAGGGAGCACTTCAGGGCCATCTATCTCGATGCCAAAAACCGTGTTATCGCCACCGAAACGCTTTTTAAGGGGACTTTGACCGCCAGCTCGGTTTATCCACGCGAAGTCGTTCGGGCGGCTCTGAAGAATCAGGCGGCGGCTCTGATCTTTGCGCATAACCATCCCTCAGGCGATCCGCAGCCATCGGCGGACGACATCGCCATCACCCGACGATTGATCTTTGCCTGTCGCGTGACCAACATCACAGTGCACGAGCACCTTATCATCGGAAACAACCGCTACTTCAGCTTCGCCGACCAGGGTCACATTGCCCGCATCAACCGGGAATTCGACCAGATCGACACCTGAACCGCTGCAATAAAAAGGCCTGACGTGGAAACCCCCTGCTGTGCATGTGTGTGAGCCATGCAAAGGATGTATAAAGATGTCGAACACGGATCCAAAGCATCGTAAAATCGATTATCCTTATTGCTTCTCGAAGCTGGACAAGGTCTTCCCCCTCGGCGCAGACGGGCTCCGGCACACGCCTGAATCGTGCATGCCCTGCTTGTACAAGACCGAATGTCTCAGGGCTGCTATGAAGAAATCCGAAGGCTTGAAAGTTCACGAAGAAAAACTGGAACGGGCTTATGCTTCCGGCGCGATCGGCTTTCTGGAGCGCTGGTCCAAGAAAAAAGATCTGCATCGACGGATGCAGCAACAGAAAAAGACAGCCAGTGGACAAGGAGAGAAACATGAAAACGATTAGAGAC
>JBDNAO010000158.1:0-2683 GCA_039768375.1 Desulfobacterales bacterium
GAACTCCGGGTGGTAATGAATCAGCGGTTGACGCCGCACTTGAAAAAAGGAACTATTTTTGAGCTATCGATTGTAGAGCCGGCCGAAGGTTTCCAACCGATCTCATGCCTTGATCTCATCAACTCGCCGGTGATTTTCGTTTCGGCAAATTACCGCAGCGTCCGAACGGCTAAAGGACCTTTTTGATCACATCTTCGAGTTTTGACTTGGCAACCATGCCGGTAATCTGGTCGACCACGTCACCGCCCTTGAAAAGAATAAGGGTCGGAATAGCCTTGATACCATATTTTCCCGGAGTGATAGGGCTGTTGTCGACATTGCATTTCATGAATTTTATCTGGTCCCCGAAACTCTTGGAAAGCTCTTCGACCACGGGCGCGATCGCTTTGCAAGGGCCGCACCAAGGCGCCCAGAAGTCCACCAGCACCGGCATATCCGACTGCAAGACCTCGCTTTCGAAATTTCCATCTTCTATCTCCTTCATACCTTCAGCCATGGTGTATAATCCTTTCTGAAATAAATTTTCACAATTATAGTGATGGCCGCTATGGTTGTCAACTTTTACAAAATAAGTCAATATGGTAACAATTTGAAATAGATCTGGTTTCGTTGTACATAGTTTGATGCACATCCATGACGCCATCAAAAGCCGGGGTTCAGGCTCCTTGGATCAGAAGCGTTTTCCCGGCGTTTCAAAGGAAACCACCCCTTTTAACGGATAGGAGATCGCCGATGGCGAACACCATCAAAATTGGCGCATTGATTTCAGGCACCGGTACAAATCTGCGGGCAATCATAGACGCCTGCAACGCGGAAAAACTGGCCGGGGAGGTGGTCTTCATCGGTTCGGACAACCCTCAGGCGGCCGGCCTCGAATTGGGCCGCCGGCATGGTATCCCCACTTTCGTGATCGACTACCGGGCCATCATTCGGTCCTCCCGCGATGCCCTGTCCGGTATCAGGCTGCCTCCCGACGTCAGCATGGGCGAGTTGTTGGAAAAACAAAACCTTTTCCCTACGACTGTTGATCCGCAAAAGGTGACCGCCTTTCTGACATCACGGGTGATAGCCGAATCCCATCTGTTAAAGGCCATGGCCCCCTATGACCTCGATTTGCTCGCCCTGGCCGGATACATGCGAACCCTGACGCCTTATTTCATCGATCGGGTCAACACCGATGCGAAACATCCCCGGATTATGAACATTCATCCCGCCCTGCTGCCGGCCTTTCCGGGAACCGATGGTTACGGAGATGCCTTTCGATTCGGCTGCAAGGTGGCCGGCTGCACGGTCCATTTTGTCGATTACGGTGAAGACACGGGACCGATCATCGGGCAGAAAGCTTTTTCAATAGAAAAAAACGACACTCTGGATACTGTCCGTAAAAAAGGATTGAAACTGGAATGGGTCCTCTATCCGGAGTGCATCAACCTGTTTGCACAGGGACGGTTGAAAATTGTGGAGATGACCCACAATCAACCTGGTAGGCGTCAGAAGATGAAGAGAACGGTGGTAAAGATTCTGCCGGCAAGACCAGGGGCAGATGCTGATTAATTTTGCCGGCTTCCTTCTTTGTGAAGCCATTTCACATACTGCTCAATTCCCTCCTCTAAGGAGAGCGGTCCGAACGGGCAGCCGGTCGCCAACAGCTTGCTCATATCCGCTTCGGTAACATACTGGTAGCTGTCTTTTATCGATTCCGGCATGTCGAAGTATTCGATTCTCTCCGGCAGATTCAATGCGCTGAAGATGGAACTTGCGAGATCGTTGAAACTCCTGCTCCGCCCTGTGCCGGCATTGTAAAGACCGTTGGGTGCAGATGCGTCGAGGAGATAAACGATCAGATCGACGATGTCCTGAACGTAGATAAAATCTCTTCTCTGCTCGCCGTCCGCATAGTCCTCCCGATGCGATTTGAAGAGTCGGATCTTACCGCTCTGCAGCGCCTGCGGGATGGCGAAACGGGCCACGCTGGCCATGCGTCCCTTGTGGTTTTCGCAGGGGCCATAAACGTTGAAGAATTTTATACCATACCAACGCGGAGGCGTCTCCTGCTGTTTCAGCGCCCATAAATCAAAGAGATGCTTTGAATAACCGTAGGGATTGATCGGCTTGTAGATAGTGGTCTTTTCATGGTCATCGGAAAATCCATCCCTGCCGTCGCCGTATGTGGCGGCGCTGCTTGCATAAATGAGGGGAATTTGCCTCTCTGTGCAAAAATGCCATATATCCCGGGAATAGGAAACGTTGTTTTCGATAAGATAATCGAAATCGCTTTCCATCGTATCCGTGCAGGCACCCAGATGGATAACCGCTTCGAATGCTGTATCGTCGTTTTGCTCCAGCCACGACCACAGACGGGTTTTGTGCACGTATTGCCTGAAAGATTTACCGACCAGGTTTTTCCATTTAGCGGTGCTGGCGACATTGTCCAAGAGTAAAATGTCGTCACCATAAATGCGGTTCAATGCCGTCACCGTGTTGCTGCCGATAAACCCTGCTCCTCCCGTGAGTATGATCATGTGCTGTTCCTCGATAGCCGTTTAATAAATAATAGTGTCTTGTCACACATAAATTGTCTTATCCATTGTCGCCCGCTGCTTGATATTTCAAGCCTGGGAACATAACAATGAACATCGTCAGTGTTGGTTTAGGTTTCAGATTTCAGGGCTTGCCCGCCCGC
>JBDNAO010000159.1:0-2858 GCA_039768375.1 Desulfobacterales bacterium
AATGGTCAGTGAGTAGATACCGTCTTCAAGTTTTGCTTTGATGGTGAGGCCGCTCTTTTCGAACACTTTCATCATGGCGTTGTTCGTCGCCAGCACATCGGCGGTAAATCCCTGTAGACCTCGCTCTCCGGCTAGCCGTACCAGCATTTTGACCATGTAGGTCCCGATGCCCAGGCCCTGATACGCCTCGTCTACCACGAAGGCGACGTCGGCATACGGGTGGCGCGGGTCGCGGACAAACCGGGCTTCTGCGATGATGCGACCCGCACCGGTTTCGCCGACCAGACCGACAATCGACAGCGTTCGGCTGTAGTCCACGTTGACATATTTCTGCATTTTGCCGTGCGGCATGGTTTTAACCGGCGTAAAATAACGATAGTAGACCGCTTCGTCGGAAAACCGGTAGAAAAGCCGACGCATGCCTTCTTCGTCCGACGGCTTGATCGCCCGGAAACGGACCTCGACACCGCCTTTAAAGTGCTGTCGGCTTTGAAGGTGGGCGGGATAGAGGTGGGCGGATTCGGCGAGAAAGATCTGGTCTGGATACAGCACGTTTAACTTTTTGGCGGTATCGATCAGAGCCTGCCGATCTTCGGGATGCGCAATTTCGATCAAGGCCTGGGCCCGCTCCCGCACGGTTCGGCCGCTCAGGCTGGCAACGCCGTACTCCGTTACCACCATGTCCACCGATTCCCTGACGTTCAACTGGTTGGGGTACTCGTCCACCGTCGCGCGGATGTTGGCCTCGCCGCGCAAGTTGCGGCTCGGCAGGGCGAAAAGGCACACTCCCCCGGCCGATATCTCGGCACCATGCATCAGATCCATCACATCACCGGGACCGGCCGTGACGTTGCCCTTGCCGACATGCATGACGATACGGCCAGAAAGATCGACTTTGCGGGCCGGTAGGATTCCCACAAAGCGCGGGTTCAGGCCGATCTGTTTCGGCGAGAAGACCTTGTCCAGTTGCTGAAATTCGACCAGCGGGTTGTGATCGAGCCAGGCCATCAATTCCGGAGTTCCAAAGGCATATGAGGTGAGGGACTTGCCGCGGAAGATTTCTTTGTGCCGGTTGGTTACGGCACCGCTTTTGACCAGGTCCATTGCGGCATCGGTGAAAAACGGCGAGTGCAGTCCGAGGTGACGTTTGTGGATCAGGTGCCGACCGAGGGCTTCATACAGAGGTCCGATCGAAAAAGCGAGGCAGCTGCCGTCTTCGATTACTGCGGCGACATGGACCGCCACCCGGTCGAAAACTTCGTCAACGGGCCAGCGGGGGAAATAGATCGGCGCTTCGGTGGATCGCACCAGGTGGTCGAATTCGGACACATGGACGAGAGTGTCGCCCAGGGTCACCGGAACGAGCGGGTTGATTTCGCCGATCTTCACCCGCGCCCGATCGAGCATCAGGCGCGCCACATCGACTGCGATGCCGAAGCTGCAATAACCGTCCGCATTCGGCGGCGTGATCTGGATAAAAGCCGCATCGATCTGAATCCGGCCGGAGGTGATCAGGCGCGGTATTTCCGAAAACCGGCTCGGAATCAGATCGACCTGCCCGGCGCTGATGGCCTCACTTGCGGCCCAACCCGAGTAAAACGTCTTCAACCGGTAGCGATGAGTGCTCAGGGCCTTGAGGGAAATGGCATCCCCGAGGCTGACCAGCTGAATGAGTTCGAGATCCTGAAGGTGGGTTGCTTCCGTGCCCATTACATGCTTCATCAGGGTGCGGGGTTCGGCCACACCGGTGCCGATGAAAACGCTCATCCCGGGCGCGAGGTTCGCGATGGCCTGCTCCGGCGGCACCGCCAACTTTTCCCAATCGACGCCGGTCGGCTTTTTTGGGGATAAGCTTGCGGGTTTGACGGTTCTGGACTTCATATCTATTCTTATAGTCCGAACCGTTAAAAACGGTCAATCGCAAAATAGCATCTATGAATATACCGCTTTGGATCGAAAACGCCTTTCTCCGCAGTGCAGATGCTCTCTTTCGGCTCTATGCGCAGCCCCGTCCTGCGGCAGAGCGCCTCGCGGGTTGTAGGATCATCTCCCACCGCGGCGAACACGACAACCGGCAGATCATCGAGAATACGATTCCCGCTTTTCGGGCAGCCGTCGCCGGCGGCGTCTGGGGAATCGAGTTCGATGTGCGCTGGACCCGCGACCGGCGGCCGGTGGTGATTCACGATCCGGATACCCGGCGGTTGTTCGGGCGCACAATCCGGATTCGTCAGACGGACTTCCGGGTCCTGAAGAGCGCCTGCCCCCTGATTCCTTCCCTCGAAGAGGTGGTGCAGACCTTCGGCCGACGGGTGCACCTGATGGTTGAACTCAAACACGAACGGTTTCAGGACATCGGGGAGCAGCGACGCGCACTGCAGGCGCATTTTACGGGCCTTGCACCCGTTGACGATTTTCACCTGATGTCGCTGGCGCCGGAAGTTCTGGATGTTTTCGATGTCGTACCGGTTGCGGCACGACTGCCGATCGCGCAGGCCAATGTCGGCGCCATCAGCCGACTGGCGGCCTCGAAACCTTTCGGAGGTCTTCTCGGCCATTACCTGTTGGTGACCGATGCCCTGGTCGGAAAGCACACTGCACTCGGCCAGAATGTGGGGACGGGATTTATCGACTCCGTGAATTGCCTGTTCCGAGAAGTGAACCGCCATATCACCTGGATTTTCTCCGACCGGGCCGTCGCCCTTCAAGCCGCAGTCGACGCGGCTCTTAAGGGCCGCGGCAAAAAATAATTCCACCTCCTGCTTGTCTTATGGCCCGTCTACTGCGTTACATCCAGCGCCACATATCCTGATATGCACCGGTGGATGTGCCTTGTGGATCAACTCGAATCCGACGCA
>JBDNAO010000016.1:0-11569 GCA_039768375.1 Desulfobacterales bacterium
CTGGAATCCGTCCTCTCACGTAATCCGGCTCATCCCGGAGCCATTCACCTGTATATTCACACCGTCGAATTGGCTCGACCGGAGTTCGCTGAAACCGCAGCCGAAAGGCTTGGGACCTTGGCGCCCGGAGCCGGCCACCTCGTGCATATGCCCTCGCACATTTTCCGCCGTATCGGCCGCTATGCCGACGCATCCAAGAGCAACCAGGATGCCATCGCTGCCGATGAAGATTACATCGTCCAGTGCCGCGCCCAGGGTGTATATCCGCTGGCCTATTACCCCCACAACATCCACTTTTTGTGGGACTCGGCCACGATGGAAGGGCGCAGCCAGACAGCCATCGAAGCCGCCCGCAAATCAGCGTCCGCGATCCCGGAGGGGGCCTGGCGCGAAGTGCCTCTTCTGCATCAGTTTTTGGTTGCGCCCCTTTTCGCTTACACACGCTTTGGTGAATGGGACCTGATACTAAAAGAACCCCGACCGTCGGAAGACAGCCTTTTCTGGACCGCTGTATGGCACTATGCCCGCGGACTGGCCTTCACTGCCAAGGGGGAATTGGATGAAGCGAACCTGGAGTTGGACCGTCTTCAACGGATTGCGGCACAAAACTCCTTGGACGACTATCGTGTGACGTTCTCCAGAAACGGAGCCAAAGCGATTGTAAAGATTGCGGTCGAAGTACTTGCCGGCGAACTGGCCGCAAAGCGGAAGGATTATGTTCAGGCTATCGCCCGGCTCCATCGGGCAATCCTGTTGGAGGATAACCTCATCTACAACGAACCACCCGATTGGCATGTACCGGTGAGGCAATCGTTGGGAGCGATATTACTGGAAGCTGGTCGGCCCGAAGAGGCCGAAGCCATATATTGGCAAGACCTCAGCCGAAATCGCGAGAACGGCTGGTCTTTGTTCGGGTTGTTGGAGAGCCTCCGTGCTCAGGGTAAGGAGGACCAGGCCCTTGTCATCGAAGAAAGATTCAAAAAAGCCTGGAAAGAATCAGACGTGACGTTAACGTCCTCGCGATTCATGGGCGGTTTCAAGACCAAGATCGCAGCAGCGGGAGAAGGAACATCCGGCAATTAACCACAGAAGCCACCTCGACGCGCTGCCGAGTGCCGTGGGATGAAGCCGGTTGTGGCATATAGAGGGCGCTCTCATTAATTAAACTATAATTCCCATTCATAGGAGGATTGCTATGTATCGCATGTATAGCGCCAAAGAGTTTGTCAACGCACTGTCTTCAGGCCCCGCACCCGAAGTTGTCTGACGCCGGTGCGTCGGTTGTATTAAGACATGGTGGTTTCCACACCTGCACGCCACCTGTCGCGGTCTTTGAATTGGTCTGACTGTTCATATATTCTGCGCTTGGCTATGCGCATCTGGTTTTCAGTGTATGTTGAGGTATGTTGAGTCACGGTAGGAATGCCGGTCACCCGGCATCCCCCGCACAGATCCCGGTGTGCGCTACTAAAGCACCGGGCTCCTGCCTCAGGTAATAACGCCAAACCGTATTAAAGGATGTGCGTTGTTGGGGAACGCTCCCATTATTTAAACTTTCAAGCTATCACTGATTTGGCATTGGATATACATGCCGCGCCAATCCAGAATTGATGCTCCCGGCGCCTTGCATCACATCATTGCTTGCGGAATAGGGCGTCGCAATATCTTCACTGACGACCAGAATCGTGACAATTTCGTTGATCGCCTGGAAACGGTTTTGGAGCAGACTCGAACCGGCTGCTATTGGTCTATGAGCGAGTTAGGCATTAGCATGTCACAACTTGCACGACAGCTGGGCCTGTCTGTTACCGCAATCAGTCAGTCCGTGGAGCGCGGTAAACGCATTGCCACTGAGGATAACTTTGAGCTTTAGGTGCAAAACTTTAAAACATGAGATGTCCCTATATTTTAAGAACTAAAACCTGCCTTGATCGATAGTTATGCATGTAAGCATAGGCGTCCCGTAAGTCTTATTCAAAAATTCTTTAATAATACAATTTTTTAAGCTCTTCATATTTTTTTTGACATGTTATGATACATATGCAATTACAAATTATCACTCACTGAGATGACCGTCCGTTCAAATCAACCAAATGGAGTCGCGCATACATACCTCGAGCGGCCCTAAAAGGGCTTTCCAGGGGCTCACCGTGTCCGAAAGTCAGTTCTTTTCACAAAATGACGACCACCTCTGCGGCAGCAGCGCCGGAAGGGCTGCCGTGTCCGGCAATCCTCGAATCAATCCGAATCAGTTCCAAACATCCAAGGCATTATTGGGTGCTCCGACAGTTGAAATGCTTCTGAAGGTACATGAAGACGCGCTGTGGGTGCTGGAGAACCTCGGTGTAGGGTGCAAACAGCCGGATATGCTGGAGGCGTATCGAAAATTCGAAGGTGACGGCAAAGCCATCGCCTACGAAAACCGTGTTTACATCACAGCCGACCTGGTGAAGGAATGTCTATCCCGCGCCCCGCGAATCGATGAGTTTTTCGTAGCCCGGAACAGCTTCTTCGTCGGCGGGACAGCCCCCTATGTCTATAACGACACTGCCGGTGTCGGGGGCATAATGCCTACGGTGGACCACGTTAAGCGCATCGCAGAAATTGCCGAGGCCAACCCCATTGTCGCCGGAATGGGCCGTGGCCTCAAACTCAAGGACGAGGTGACCCAGATCAACGTCATGGTCGAAAACTGCTCCAAGCCTCTTTACTTCGCCGTCACCTCGGAGCGATCCCTTGTGCGTGCCAAGGAAGTTCACCAGGAGCGCGGCAATGTCATGATCGTATTCTGCCTGACTCGGCCGCCGTTGGAAGTCAATGAGAACTTCTCGGAAAACTTCGTTCAGGTCGTGCGTGCCGGCCTACCGGTGTTTATCTCCGCCATGCCCATGGCCGGGATCAGCGCCCCCTATTGCTACAACGGCGTACTCACCATGACCCATGCTGAAGTACTTTTCGGCATTTGCACCGCACAGCTCCTCAACCCCGGAAATACCTGTATTCACGCCGGATTTCCCACCATCGCCGACCCTCGGTTCGAGTACAATCCCAACTATGGGCTTAAAAGCCATTGGATGCTCAACCTGCTCATGGCACATCTGAACATGATGCTTGACCTGCCGACCTTTCAAAGCGGCTGCACCACCAATGAGGAGCATATGACGTCTCGGGCGTTGGAGGATGCCCGCTTGGGGCAGGCCCTGTGTAAAAAGTACGGCTTCCACATGATTCGTCACTCCTTTGGATTTTTACGTCATTTGGTGGACTTTTCTTTCGCCAAATATGAAGCGGCCATTCGTATCGCCGAGTCGGTTGGCCCCGAGGAAGCGCCGGGCGTCGAAATGCCGATCTATGACGAGCGGGGCATGACTTCCATAGAACGGGTAGGCCTCGGCATGTACATGGACGACGCCCTGACGACAGCCAATATCGGCCGAATTTTCGTGGACTAAGAAATGGTATAGCAAGGGTTCTGACAGGCATGGAAATCACTTCGGCAATCACCGTTCCCGGCGGACAGGAAACCCGGCACATACTCACCCGGGTTCACCAGGATGCGTTGCGGATTTTAGAAGAAGTCGGGGTGCGATGCACGTCGCTCGAGGTCCAGAACCTGTTGGTGGATACTGGCCTGGCCGCCTATGACGACACCACCGGGCATCTTCACGTACTGGCACCCCTTGTGGAGCAGGCCCTGGCCACCACACCCGGACGGGATGCCTACTGGATCCCGCCCAACAGCTTCGGTGTGGGCGGGACGGCGCCCTTTATCCACGATGACCGCAGCGGCGAATTGGTCGCCCCTACCCTTGCCGACGTGGCCCGCATTGCCCAAATTGTGGACCAGGCCGAACCGGTCAACTTCATGGCTCGGGGGGTGCTGGTGCCCGGTCATGAAGTCGACGTCATGGACACCATGATCGCCCACTGCAGAAAACCGATATATGTGGGCGCGACTACCGAAGCCGGCATCCAGCGGGCCAAAGAGATCCATGAGAGCCGAGGCAACATTACGGTTCAGTTCTCCATCATCAACAGCCCGCTGAACATCATGGAAGGGCAGATCGCGCCATTTCTATCCTGCGTCCGCCAGGGGATTCCGGTCTATGTTTCCACCATGCCCATGGCAGGGCTGTCGGCCCCCTATTCCATGTCCGGGCTATTGACGCTGACCCATGCCGAAGCCCTTTTCGGCACCACGTTGGCCCAGGTGGTCAATCCGGGAGGTACCGTCGTTCACGCCGGGCTGCCAGCTGTTGCCAAAATTCAGAAAAACTACGCCGTCGACTTGGGGCTAGTTGCCCACAACGTGGCCAATCTGCTACAGGATAAGATCTGTGAAAGCCTGAATCTGCCTTCTGTCCACAGCGCCTGCGGCACCAACGAAGAGCGACCGAACAAAAGGGCCGAAGCCGATGCCGCAGCCGGTTATGCCATTCTGAAAAAATACGGCTTTCACCAGATGCGGCACGCTTTCGGCTTTCTGAAAGAGTTGGTTTCCTTCTCCATGGCCAAGCTGGCACGGCATATCGAGTTGTGCCGAGGCACCAGTGCCGATCAGGCGCCTGAATACGACGTGGAACCCTACGACAACGCCGGCGTGGACGTTATCGCCCGAAACGGTAGCAGCCCAAACTACATGCGGGATGATCACACGCTGCAAAATATTGACCGCTCTTTTTTAAAATAAAGAAAAAGCCCCACCCATTCTACTGCGATGCCGGGTAGCACCGACATTTAACAGATCGTAGGTGACTCATGGAAGAAATTTTCCGCTATGTTGGAAGTAATTATCCGACAATTCTCAAACTGACAATCGAACATCTTTACCTGGTCAGCATATCCGTAGGCGTTGCGATCCTGACCGGAGTGCCGCTTGGGATCCTGATCACCAAAGACAAAAAGCTTGCGGATGCCATTTTATATATCGCCTCGGTGATCATCACCATCCCGTCTGTTGCCATGTTCGGTCTGATGATTCCCGTATTGTCACTGGTTGACCGCGGCATCGGGTTCTGGCCAGCAGCAATCGCCATATTCCTGTATTCGCAACTGCCCATCATTCGAAATACGTATACCGCAATTAACAATATTGATCCCGCGCTCCGTGAAGCGGCCAAAGGCATGGGGATGAGTGATTGGCAGCGTCTGGGGAAAGTTGAAATTCCGTTGGCCGTTCCCGTCATCATGGCAGGCGTAAGGATGGCGGTGGTAATGAACATCGCGGTAGCGACGATTGCGGTATACATCGGTGCGGGAGGTCTGGGCACCATCATCAATGAGGGGATTACCGGGACCAACAGCGTCAAACTGATCGTCGGCGCGGTGGCGGTTTCCCTGCTGGCGATCATTGCGGATTATCTCTTTTTATTTATCCAAAAAATGCTGACACCCATAGGTTTGCGTGGAGCGATATCATGATACGACTTGAGAATTTGACCAAACATTTCGAAGTCCCTGGGAAAGAGCCGGTCATTGCCGCCAATAATGTTTCCATGGAAGTCGGCAAAGGGGAGATTTGTATCTTCTTGGGACCATCAGGGTGCGGGAAAACCACCGCTTTGAAAATGATCAACAAACTGATCCCCAAGACTTCCGGAAAGATTTATATCGACGGCAAGGATACAGACGATCTGGATCCCATCACATTGCGGCGCAAAATCGGCTATGTCATTCAGCAAATCGGCTTATTCCCCAACATGACCATTGAAGAAAACATCTGTGTGGTGCCGGATTTGCTGAAGATGGACAAGAAGCAAAGCCGTGAAAAAGCCCGCGAGTTGATGGAGATGGTCAACCTCGACCCAAAAATCTTTTTGAAGCGCTATCCGCGGGAACTTTCCGGCGGCCAACAGCAGCGCATCGGCGTGATCCGGGCACTGGCCGCCGACCCACCGGTGATGCTGATGGACGAACCTTTTGGCGCCATCGATCCCATCAACCGAGAAGTGATTCAGGACGAATTTCTGAAAATGAACGCGGAACTGGGGAAAACCGTCCTGTTTGTCAGCCATGACATTGATGAAGCCATAAAAATGGGCAACAAAATCGCTATCTTCCGCGAAGGCGTTCTCGAGCAGTGCGATACGCCCGATGAAATCCTCACGAATCCGGCGAACAGTTTTATCAAAGACTTTGTCGGCGCCGACCGCGCCTTGAAGCGGCTCAAACTCATCAATGTCACCGAAGCGATTATGCCGTTTCGCATGGCGGTAAAATCAGACGACCCCTTGGACAAGGTGTCGGAAAAGATGCGCAGCCGCAATGCCCACATCGCCGTGGTGGTCGGCCCTCGGGGTCGTGCCCGAGGTTACATTACCAAAGAAGAGATTAAGGGGGACGACACCGGAATTGTCAGTGAATACCTCGACCCGATACCCGGCACGATCCATAAAAATGACAGCCTGCATGACGCCGTATCACAAATGTATGCGCACGCAAGCGACTGGCTGCCGGTGGTGGACGATGACGGAGCCTACAAAGGCTACATCACCCAACATACCGTTGCCAGCCTTCTCGGTGAAACTCCCCGCAAGCGAGGCGACAAAATCATCTAAGGTGAATTCATGAATTACGTCATAGCGCTTATTATAAGAAGCAAGACGTTTTTACTCTATATCCTGATGGCGCTAACGTTTCTTTTTGGTGTTTTTTCGGAATCGTCCGGTTTAATTCAGGAGTTTAAAGATACTTACGAGGATTGGCTCTATCTGCTCAGGCAAAATGTGGTGATCGTCTTTTCCTCAGGGATCACAGCCTCGCTGCTGGGCATCGCTTCAGGCATCCTGATGACGCGCCCCTGGTTCAAGCGGTATGCGGAAATGTTTTCCCAGGGATTCAATATTCTTTCGGCAGTGCCGACACTGGCGATTCTGGCGATCATCATGACCTTGACTGGAATAGGATTCAAATCGGCCTTTATCGGCTTGGTCACCGTCACGATTCTGCCTGTGGTCAGAAACACGTTTCAGGGGATCAACGAAGTTCCGGAACACATGATCGAAGCCGCACGCGGCCAGGGGATGACCGATCGGCAAATTTTGTGGAAAGTGCAGTTTCCCAACGCGCTTTACGTCATTTCAGCCGGCATTCGAACAGGTTTTGCATTGAATGTCGGCACCAGCCCTTTGATTACCCTGATCGCCGCCGACAGCTTGGGGGAGTACATCTTTACCGGCATTCAACTCAATGAGTTCAACTCTTTGCTGATCGGTTCCCTGTCCGTTGCCTCATTGGCGATTATTACGGATTTTGTACTGTCGAAACTGCAGTACTGGTGGCTACCCAAAGGCGTAAATCCGCAGCGGTTTGCGCAAGAATAACATTCATGGAGGAGAAAATGATCTTGAAAAAAGCACTTAAACTGATCTGTTTCGTGGCGGTTCTACTCATCACGGCCTTTAGCGTGCAAACCGTATCGGCGACTTCCCTCGTTGTGGGCGGCAAGGGGTTCACCGAACAACTTCTCTTGGCTGAAATCACCAGTCAATATTTGACCGCGAAAGGATACACGGTTGAACTCAAAACCGGAATGGGCACTTCATTGGTGCGCGAAGCGCTGGAAAACAAGCAAGTCGACCTGTATTGGGAATACACGGGTACGGCGTTTTTGACTTTCCACAAAAACAAGTTTGCCAACCAGCCTGCCGAACAGATCTATGAAGCGGTGAAGGCCAAAGATGAAGAAATTGGTATCGTGTGGCTCAATGCCTCAGCCGCCAACAACACCTATGCCCTGGCGGTCCGCCAGGCCGATGCCGAGTCAAAAGGCATGAAGACCCTGGAAGATCTCGCGGCGAAACTCAATGGCGGTGAAAAATTATCCCTGGGATGCAATATCGAGTTTTACAAGCGGGATGACGGTTTGAAACCGCTCCAGAAAGCATATGGCTTCAAGTTTCCCCGTTCGCAAATAAAACGCATGGAGACCGGTTTGGTCTATAAGGCGTTGAAAGATGGTGACGTCGATGTGGGCCTTGTTTTTGCGACGGACGGACGCATCCCGGCATTCAATTTTACCGTGCTCACGGATACCAAGAACTACTTTCCTGCCTATGCGATTACACCGACGGTTCGAATAGAGACGCTGAAGGCTAATCCGGAGTTGGCTGAGCATCTTAATAAACTGTCGGGACTCTTCGATGACGCGACCATGTCCGCATTGAACGCGGAAGTTGATGTTGACAAGAAATCAGTCACCGAAGTGGCGAATGGCTTTTTAAAGGCTCAAGGCCTGATTTAAAATCAATACCGCGGCACGGTGACTTCCCGGCCGTTGTGCCGCGGTATTCTGTTACAAACGGTTGGCGCTCTATAGCCGCTTCGTCCAAGTAGAAATCTTCGGGCCGATGGCGCCGAATCAGCGGAGAAAGCAATTGAAGCCATCTTTCAAAGAATCGAAAATGGTTGCAACAGGCAGCCGACCCAATCTGCCAAGGTCATAAACAAAATAATCCGTGAAGATGCATTCCCTCACCGACGTTGCTATTGATTTCACGCTGAACGCCCGCTGGCAAGATCTACCCGCCGAGGTTCAGCACCAGGCCAAACGCTGCCTGATGGATACCCTGGGGGCTCTGATCGCCGGATCGCAGACACCGGTGGCCGACATCGTGCGCAAGACCGCTCAGGAACAATTCGGCGGTGACAGGGCCACCATCATGGTCTCCGGAGAGCGCGTGTCGCCCGCCGGGGCGGCCCTGGCCAACGGTTTTTTCGGCAATGCTCTGGACATCGATGACGGCTACCGCAATATCAAGGGGCATCCCGGCGCCTGCGCCCTGCCGCCGGTCCTGGCGGCCGCCGAAATGGTCGGCGCCTGCTCCGGGCAGGAATTTCTCACGGCCCTGGTCATCGCCTACGAACTGGGCATCCGCGCCGGAATAATCCGCCACGCCACCTACGAGACCTACCACTCCTCGGGAAGTTGGGGGGCCATCGCCGGGGCCGCCGCCGCCAGCCGGCTGCTTGGGTTTAATGCGAAACTGATCTTTCACGCCATGGGCGCCGCCGAGTACCATGCGCCCATCGCCCCAATGATGAAAGGCATCGATACGCCTTCCATGGGCAAAGACAGCATCGGCTGGGGCTGCATGGTGGCGGTATTGTCGGCCCTTATGGCCCGGGACGGATTCACCGGGGTCTGCCCGCTGTTCGACGATGCGCCGGATGCCTCGGTGGTGCGCAGCCTGGGTCAACAGTGGGAGATGCTCAACCTCTATCTCAAACCCTATGCCGCCTGCCGCTGGGGACAGCCGGCCGTGGCCGGCGCGATCAAAATCGTCCGGGAAAACCAGTTGACACCAGAGCAGATCGAAAGCATCCGCGTGCGCACCTTCGTTGCGGCCACCCGTCTGCCCAACGGGCACCCCCGCGACACGGAGGAGGCTCAGTATCATCTGGCCTTTCCGGTGGCGGCGGCCCTGATTGACGGGGAGGTGGGCCCGGCTCAGGTCCTGCCGCCGCGGCTGCACGATCCTGAATTGCTGTCCCTGCTGGATCGGGTCTCCACCGAGGTTGCCCCCGAATTCGAAGCCGAATTTCCAGCCAAGGCCCCGGCCGAAGTCGTCGTGGAAACCACAACAGGCGCCACCTTTCGATCCGGCCGCATCGAAGCCCTGTGGGAACCACCGGACACGCTGCCTTCCGATAGCGAACTGGAAGCCAAATTCCGTTGGCTGGCGGGCCCGGTGATCGGTGAAGGGACGGCCGAAGCATTGATTGGGCAGATCTGGGCGGCCGACCAGTGGACGTCCACGGCGCCCATCATTGAATGTAACCGAGCGATTGGCGAGTGAGCACGACGCGCGGCCGTCGGATGAAACGGACAGGGGGAATCCATGAGAGTCGCCATCTACCAGACCGATCCGGTTCTACTGGACGTTAGAACCAATCTCGAAGACACCATCGAAAAGATCGCTGCTGCCAAAGCCCGCAGCGCAGACCTGGTGGTCTTCCCCGAGCTATCCCTGACCGGCTACTTTGTGCGGGAACGGTACCCCGAAGTGGCCCTGCGCATGGACGCGACGGAAATCAAACAACTGGCCACGGCGACCAAGGGGACGGCCGCCGTGGTGGGCTTCATCGAAGAGTCCCCAGCCATGAATTTCTACAATTCGGCGATGGTGGCGGTGGACGGCGAAATCCTGTTCGCCTACCGGAAACTCAACCTGCCAAATTACGGCGTATTCGAAGAGCGTAAAATTTTTGCAAACGGCAAGCATGTCCGGGTATTCAAGCTCAAGGGCCTGACCATCGCGCCGTTCATCTGCAATGACATGTGGCACCCTTCCCTGCCCTACCTGGGCATCACCCAGAAGGCCGATGTCTTCATCACCATGTTCAACTCCTCCCGGGGCTCCATGGGCGACGAGTTCTCCAACATCGAAAGCTGGAACATCATCAACCGGTTTTACTCGCGGGTATTCGGTGTCTATAACGTGTGCGTCAACCGGGTGGGTTGCGAAGTGTTCGAGGGCCTTCGGGCCGATGACAAGTTGTTGGAAACCTGCCCGCCGGCCAAAGACGACAATCCGTATTGCTTCTGGGGCGGTAGCGAAATCATCGACCCCTTCGGTCAGCCCATCGCCACAGCCGCCTTGTTCGACCCTGACTCCCTAATTGCAGACATTTCCCGGGATCTCATCCGCAAGAAACGGACGGCACTGCCCTATTTGCGCAACGATGATCCCTACTTTACCCATCGGGAGCTTGGACGGATCCTTTATGGCAAGCATCACCAAACTTAAACACATGATAGGGCTCTTTCATCCCCTACTCTATGCCGGTTTATCCCGGCGCTTTCACAACGTCCCTTTCATCTCTTAATTTTTGTCCATGTCTCCCACCTCAGAAGGCTAACTGTCTATGATGACGCGTTTTTATCGAATTGGAAGAAGACCATACCCAGGCGAATAAGAAGGTATCCGTTATCAGTGGGTTCTCGATTCAACCGGAATTTAGTTTGACATACCGGCGATTGGCAAAGCAGAAATTTAAATAAAATGTTAACCAGAAATCAGCTTGTGAGAGAGATCTATCGTCAACACGCTATCTGGTACGACACTATCGCGGCGCCGATGCTTGGTTCCATTTTCCAGCTCGAAGCCGTGTCCGCTTTGCGCCTGAATCCTGGAGACGTAGCGGTTGACGTTGCTTGTGGGACGGGAAGCAACTTCACTCTTATCGAACAGAGGATTGGCGACGCGGGGTTTTTAATCGGAATTGACCTAAGTCCAGAGATGCTTCAGCAGGCACACGCTTGCGTTGTCGCACACGGGTGGACGAATGTCTCGCTGATAAACGCTTCCGCAGAGGAAGCACAATTCCGTGAAAAGGCAGATGCCTTCCTGTTCAGTTTCGCACACGACGTTCTCCAATCCACGCGCGCTCTTTTCAACCTTTTCCAGCGTGCAAAGCCGGGCGCTCGCGTTGCTGCCTGTGGCCTCAAGTGCGCACCATGGTGGAATTTCCCACTGAATTATTTTGTTTATCAAATTGCATGGCAGTACCACACTATACATGATGGCCTATCAGAGCCCTGGAAGCACCTTGCACAGTTTACCTCGAA
>JBDNAO010000017.1:0-2521 GCA_039768375.1 Desulfobacterales bacterium
CGCCTGCTTGGCCTGCCGGATGTGTTCAGCCGCCATTGTGCGGGTGTAGTCGAGACTGCCGCAGTGATTGAGGAGATCGATCAGGATCTTGAACTCAGCCGGTGAAAAATCTTTGTTGCGAACGATCCGCAGCATGCGTTCCCGGTTTCCGTCGCCGGAATTTCGCAAGGCATGGATGATCGGAAGGGTGAGCTTGCCTTCACGCAGATCCGCACCGACCTGCTTTCCCAACACGGCGTTGTCGGCCGTGTAGTCGAGCAGGTCGTCGGCCATCTGAAACGCGAGCCCCAGGTTCAAACCGTAGGCGCCGAGAGCCGCCTCTTTCAGTTGGGATACTTCCGCCAGAATGGCGCTAACGCGGCAGGCACCTTCGAACAACACGGCAGTTTTACGGCGGATGATATCACGGTACTCCGCTTCCGTCAGGTCGATGGCACCCTTTCGCATCAACTGATGGATTTCTCCCTGGGACATATTTTCGGTGATCTCTGCGATCACCCGGATAATTCGAGGGCGTCCGGTCTCGGCCGCGATGGTCAACGAGCGCGCCAGCAGGAAATCCCCTACGAGAACCGCGCTGGAATTGTCCCAAACCGCATGCGCCACCGGTCGGCCCCGGCGGATCGTGGCGCCGTCGACGAGATCATCGTGCAGCAATGTGGCGGCATGCAGGTATTCAAAAATGATCGAGAACTTATGTGTATCACCGCCAGTATAGCAGCATAGTCTGGCGCTGATGACCATCAGCAACGGACGCAGTCGCTTGCCGCCGCTGAACAGAATGTGACGGGCAATGTCCGACACCAGATCCAGATACGGCTGGAGGTTGTCGGAGAGTCCGGACTCGATACCGACCAGATCCTCTGCAACCCTGTTCATGATGCTCTGCTTGAGATCGTCGCTCATACCGCTTCCCCCACCAGATCGTATTCGAGTGTATCGGTAATCCTCACCTTGGCAAAACAACCGGTCTGCAGTCGATCTGCGTGGATATAGGTGATCCCGTCGACTTCCGGGGCTTGAAATTCAGTCCGGCCAGTATATAAACCGTTTTCCTGATGCTCTTCTACCAGAACGGCGACCTTCTGGTCCTTGTACTTACGATTTCGTGCGGCCGATATCTCTTGCTGACGCTTCATCAGGATGCGGTAGCGCTCGCGTGCCGTCGCCGTCGGCACGTGATCGGGCAGTCGGTGAGACGGCAGATCCTCTGAATCGGAATAGACGAAACACCCTAGATGGTTAAAGCGCTCGGATTCAACGAAACGCAACAACTCATCAAAGTCCGCATCGGTTTCCCCTGGAAAGCCGACAATGACCGTTGTTCGCAAAGCCGCCTCCGGCATCAGCCTTCGGATGCGTTCCAACATGAGACGCAGGTCATCGGGGCCATAATGCCGCCCCATCTTCTTGAGGATCGACCGGCTGGCATGTTGAATCGGGATATCGAAATAGGAACAGATGCTCGCGTTTTGAGCCACCGCATTCATCAACCTGTCGTCTATACTCTGCGGATGCCCGTAGAGAAACCGGATCCAGAAAGTCTCCGTGCCTGAACCGTCCGGCAGGGTGGCAAGAGTTGTCAAAAGGCGTGCGAGGTCGGCCGGTGGTTGCAGGTCCTTGCCGTAAGCGGTTGTTTCCTGTGAGACCAAAACCAGTTCCCTGACGCCGGACTGAACCAGCTGCCGGGCTTCGACGGCGACATCCTCGATTGACCGGCTCTTCCGCCGGCCGCGCAGCCTGGGAATAATGCAGTAGGTGCACTGCCGGCTGCATCCCTCGGCAATCTTCACATATGCCATCCAGCGGTTGCTGCGCTCCCGCGATACACCTACCCCCGATGGTGAAAGTGAATCCGGATCCGGTAAAAGACATTTGGCCGTATCCAGCTGTCCTTCGACCGCTTCGACAATTCGATCGAATGCGCCGGTTCCCAGAAAAACATCCACCTCCGAAATAGCCTTGGTGATCTCTTGCCGGTATCGCTCCGGCAGGCAGCCGGTCACGATCAGACGCCTGCAGCGGCCCTCATTTTTGTAGGTGGCCAATTCCAGAATCGTGTCGATCGATTCATCGGCCGCCGATTCGATAAAGCTGCAGGTGTTGACGATGATCACTTCGGCATCACCCGGAGTGTCGGTGAAAAGCGCGCCGACCTCCTTCAAACGCCCCAGCATGACCTCGCTATCGATCTGGTTTCTGGCACATCCGAGGCTGGTGAGATGGACAATCATGAAGCGGTACTATCACAAATGGAATTGGAAACAAAGACCGGTTGCCAGTTCCTGCCGGATATAAACATCGGATGGCTCCTCCGGACGCACCAATCTAAAAGGGTTGCCCTCTATCCCGGGCAACCCTTTGATTCATACGAACCACTTATGGCCCTCTGGGCCGCCCCGGTGCATGAAAATGATGCGCCGGAGCCCGGATGAGCGGTTGAGAACAGTGGCTGACTGTCTGAGTCGCCAACGGGATCTTAGACCGGACCCAAAGCCGATACCGCATGAAAGGAACACCA
>JBDNAO010000160.1:0-4715 GCA_039768375.1 Desulfobacterales bacterium
ATCGGTGGTCAGCAGGTCGGCATCGTAGGCCGGCAGGCCGTAGTCCGCAATGAAGCGATCTCTTTTGGCCTCCGGCAGTTCCGGCAGTTCCTGTCGCACGCGCTCGATCCATGCGGTGTTGATTGTCAGCGGCAGTAGATCGGGATCCGGGAAATACCGGTAGTCGTGGGCCTCTTCCTTTCCGCGCATGGAAGTGGAACAGTTGCGATCCGGGTCCCACAGCCGGGTCTCCTGGGTCACACGACCGCCGTCACGCAGGGTTTCGGTCTGGCGCATGATTTCATACTGCAGAGCCTTTTCGACATGCTTGAAAGAATTCAGGTTCTTCAGCTCGGTACGGGTTCCGAACCTCCGCTTGCCAAAGGGGCGGATCGATACATTGGCATCGCAGCGGAAGCTGCCTTCCTCCAGGTTGCCGTCACAGATTCCGAGATACCTGACGATGGCCCTCAGTTGCCGGAGATATGCACCGGCCTCCTCCGGTGAACGAAGGTCCGGTTCGCTGACGATCTCGATCAGGGGGACCCCGGTGCGGTTGAAATCGACCCGGCTGACCGGCCGCAGGGGATCGTGGATCAGCTTGCCGGCATCCTCTTCCATATGGATGCGGTTGATACCGATCCGCTTCCGCTCGCCGGCGACCTGAATTTCGATCCAGCCGCCGCTGGAAATCGGCAGTTCGTATTGGCTGATCTGATATCCTTTGGGCAGATCGGGATAAAAGTAATTTTTGCGTGCGAAGCGGCTTTCGGGATTGATGTCACAGTGGGTAGCCAGGGCCATGCGCAAGGTGAAGTCGACCACCCTGCGGTTGAGCACCGGCAGAACGCCCGGCATGCCGAGGCAAACCGGGCAGGTGTGGGTGTTGGGCGGTGCGCCGAAGGCGGTGGAGCAGCCGCAGAAAATTTTGGTCGCCGTGTTGAGTTGGGCGTGAACCTCTAACCCGATAACCGGTTCGAATTCCATATTCCTGTATTATTCCTGATAAGTAACCGCAAAACGATATGCGTCTTATGGTATTTGAAAGCACACGTGTCAAGCCAATAGATGGTGCCCATCCACGGTTTCGATAAGGGCACTATAGTCTTCAAGATAAAGATTTTGGCTGTGTTATCGGTCGTCGGCGTATTACAATACAGCCGTCTTCCTCTAGCCGTGCCAAAATCTTTATCTTAAAGCTTATAATAAGTTTCCTATCGAGATCCGGCTTTACGGTTCGACGATTAATGGCGGCCATAAGTATTACCGCCGCCTCCGACATCCGCATATGGTTCCGGCGAAAAAACGATGATCCGGTCATCCTCGAATTTGGCGGTAAAGATGTTCACCCATGAGTACCACACCCCCGCTTTTCTGCCGTCTGGGGCCAGTATGTAGGCGCCGTAGAGAAATCCATATTCCGGAAACATGCGGCCGACCATTGTTGTGAACTGCAAGGGCTCGATGGCGGTCCAGAATTTGGAACTGAACTGAAAGGCCGGATCGATGCCGATGATCGCCGACGGTTTGTTCTGCCGGCCGCTGTAATAATACCGGTAATCATCGAGCATTTCATAGTTTCTGAAAGCCTGCTCTACCGCACTGTCCATTTCCAATCGGCCGTAGTTGGCGGAGCAGCCGGCCACAAGCGCAAAAACAAAAGCCGCCAGAAGTGCCCGAGGCCCTGCCAAACGGTTTGGTTGATGTTTCATATGGCATCTCCTTGACCCGAGGTATTGTGTTTCTCTTGTTTTAACAGCCTGTCGTGGCTGCATTTAAAGTTTGCGACCCTTCAAGGAGAGGCATCTTGGGGCCCAGAATTTATATACCTTAAACTATGGCCGCCGGGACGACGGATCAAGTTCTCCATTTATCGGCCGCTGAAAATTTCACGCACCAAAAACCCGCCGCGCTCTCAGCCGGGCTTTTCAGCGGCATACATGTTGAAAAAATGTCGCATGATAAATTTTACGGTCTGTTTGTCGACGTGAAAATTTTCCTTGCCGTCACTGAACCAGGACCGTCCCAGGAGCGGCTGATAAATGGTGGCCATTTCAAAGGCCGGAAAATAAAAAACGTTGTCGTGACGGGCCGTGAACTCGTCAGCTGCCGCCCGCAGGGTGGATTTCGAGTTGCAGCTGGCGCCGATGACGTCGAGGTCGGTGCGAAAAGTGGCCCAGAGGTGCACGGGCGATACGGTGATCAACAGCGCGCACCGGGGGTTGTGGGTCGCCATGAGGGCATGGATGCATTCGAGGTTGGCCAGGTTTTCGGCGTGGCGGCTGACCCGGAACCGGTAGCGGTTCATGTCGCCGCCCTCATTGACGTAGGGTCCGGAGGGCAGGCAAATGACCGATCCGTCCCGGGCGTCTTCCCAAATCTCTGTCAGTCCGAGGGTCAAGATGAGCACCTCGGCCCGCTCCAAGGCTTTCCGCGAGTGGATGCGATGACGGGCGAAGTCTGCCTCGGCCGCCGCCAGGTTGTCGTAGAGGATGATGCGTCGATATGGATCCTGAATCTTGCCTGAGACCGGGGCCGTCCACCAGCGACAATCCGGCTGCCAGTCGTCAAAGGTGTATTCGAAGATCTGGCGCATCGAAAAGGTGTTGTAGGATCGTTCCCAGGCCGCACTGGCATGGATCGCCGCCGGATGATGGGTTTCTTCGGTGATGTAGCTATAGCCTTCCTTGAGCAGCACTTTCCGGATTTCACGGGCAAAGCAGGAGCCCATGGAAGCGATCGGTGTTTTGCGGGTGATCGTTAGCCCCGGCAGCGGTGGAAAACGGTAGGTGCCATCCGCCGGCGGATTACTGTAGGACCCCGGCCATACCTGCCAGTTCTCGAAGGTGTGCACCGGATGAACATCGGAACGTGCCATGACGCCTGCTTCCAGTGTTTACGTTAGGCGATTAAACCCCATCCAATGTCATTAACTTAAGGAATGCCTTCGAAAGTCCCCCTTTGAAAAAGGGGGATTTAGGGGGATTTTCAAACGGTGACAAGAAACCACCCCTGGCCCCCCTTTTCCAAAGAGGGTAATTTTAGGCCTTAAGATAACGACATTGAAACCCCATCCGCAGAAACTTTTCATACCTTATAATATAGGCATTTGCAATCCGGGGTGCAGCCGCTCCCACCGCAAAACGATACAATTCCTTGTTCTATCGTTTTGAACAGCTCAGAGCGTCCACTCAGTTCTTTATAGGTCAGGGGGTGCAGGTATTTGGTGCGTGCCCTTCCACCCAGCAAATTGATTCCACCGGAACGGATTTTTCGGAACATATTGTCTTTTTATTAAAAATCATGATAAAGGAAGCGTGGTCGTTCAACTATGACACATATTTGACGTCATTTATGTCTCGCACGCCCACATACAACATACTGATGTACTCTCACGACACGTACGGCTTGGGCCATATTCGCCGCACCATGGCCATCGCTTCACAGTTGAGAGAGCCGCACGTCAACATCCTCATCCTGACCGGTTCACCGATCGCCGGCCGGTTTTCATTTCCGGAGCAGATCGATTTCGTGCGCATCCCGGGAATGATCAAAAAGACCAACGAGGAATACCTGCCGCTTTCAATCAAAATCAACGCTCAGCACGCCCTGAACATCCGCAAGAACATCATCACCGCAACCGCGAAGACGTTTCAGCCGCATCTTTTCATTGTCGACAAGGAACCGCTGGGATTGAAGAAAGAGGTGCTGCCGACGTTGCAGTGGCTTCGGCGCTGTCAGCCCAACACCCAGACGATTCTCGGCTTGCGTGACATCATGGACGACCGCCATAGCGTCCGGCAGGACTGGCATAAAAAGGGCATCTACGACATCCTCGACACGCTTTACACTGAGATCTGGGTCTATGGGAACCGGGAATTCTACGATCCGATCGAAGAGTATGCCATACCGGCGTGCGTCAGCCGCAAAATGGTGTTTACCGGTTATATTCCCCGCAAGATGCCCTCTGAAAGTCAGATCCAGAAAGCCCGCAAGGAGCAGGGCCTTCAAAACGGCGAAAAACTGATCGTGGTGACAACCGGCGGCGGTGGAGACGGGTACTGCGTCATGGACGCCTATCTGTCTATGCTGGAAAGAGAATCCCGGCCGATACCCTTTAAAAACGTCCTGATTACAGGACCGTTTATGCCGAAGCAGGACCGTAAAAAGGTTTTCAAGCGCGCCCGCAAACTCGGTGTGCGGACCTACCACTTTTACCGGAACATGGAAAAGCTGCTGGCGGCGGCGGATCTGGTTGTCAGCATGGGGGGGTACAACACGATCTGTGAGCTTCTTTCCCTGAGAACTTTGCCGTTGATCGTTCCACGGGATACCCCGCGCAAGGAGCAGTTGATCCGGGCCAAGACCTTTCACCGCAACCACCTTATCGACTACATTCCATGGCATCAATGCGGGGCCGAGAGCATGCGTGAAAAGGTTTTTACCCTGCTCGAGAGCCCGGCCGCCATCACCGGAGCGATATCGCGTTTTCAAATGACGGGCATCAGCACCATGCAGGGGCGCCTAAAGGCGTTCAGGGGATTGGAGCCGATCAACACGTGCAATCAGACAAACCAACCGGAAACCGGAAATCGGCTGAATGACAAGCGGTTGGCGTACGATATCCGCAAGGCGATCTAGCTTGTTTCCGTCCATAAATAGCCCTTTCCCGCAATTTCGGCGTCAATCGGCGGAATCGCTTGTGCGGCGTACACGAGTACGCCTCCGCGCAATGC
>JBDNAO010000161.1:0-11208 GCA_039768375.1 Desulfobacterales bacterium
ACCGCGGCCCTGACGGCCGATGATCCGTCGATCGTTACCTTCAGCATCCACATGGGGCGGGGGTGGCCGCTCGACGGCCCGGCCCAAGATGCGGGCGGCCGGCTCAATCCATCTTTTATCCCCAGCGATATCGACATTCCGGTCTTTGCCGGTGAAAATCAATTGTATCTCGTCAAACTCGAAGAGGGTCTTCGGGAACTGGCCACCCGACCGAGGCCCGACATCGCGGTGATTGTCTCCGGGGCCGATCCCTACGAGATGGACGAGCTACCCTCGACCGCCGATTTGCAGCTGACGCTCGAACAGCTCTTCGCGCGCGACTGGTCCGTCTATCAGTTTTTAAAGCAGCGCATGATCCCGCGAGCCTATCTGATGGCCGGCGGTTACGGTGAGCACAGCTGGCAGGTCTACACCCGGTTTCTGCAATGGGCGCTCATGGATCACCTCGAGATAACGTGAGAAAACCGCGATTGGCCGACATCAGAAAGTGCTGTCGAGTATGAAGGTGACCGGGCCGTCGTTGACCAGACTCACCGCCATCATCGCCCGGAACTGTCCGGTCTCCACAACGATACCCTCTTGTCGCACCCGGCCCACGAAACAGTTGTAAAGCCGTTCGGCCAAGGCGGGTGGGGCTGCCTCGACGAACGAAGGTCGCCGGCCCTTGCGGCAGTCCCCGTAAAGCGTAAACTGGGACACCACCAGCATTTCCCCGCCCGTATCCAGCAGGGACCGGTTCATTTTCCCCCCCGCATCCTCGAAGATCCTCAGGTGAGAAATCTTGCGCGCCAGGTCCTTGGCACCGGCGTCCGCATCCTGTCGGTGAACGCCGAGCAGCACCAACATCCCGCGACCGATACGGCCGACTTCCCGACCATCTACGGAAACGATGCTTTCCTTTACCCTCTGAATGACAGCCCGCATTAATTAACGCCTACCTCTTTGAGTTAAGTTCGAGTTTCAAGTTTCTATTTGCGGCGCTTGCGCCCCAGGGCCTCTGCGAAAGGATTGTGAAATGGGCGGTTCTGTTTTTTTTCGGCTGCCGGTTGGCGATTCTCGCGTTTGGGCCGGCGGGGTTTTTTATTTTCCGAGGAGACTTTTACCCGCGTCGTGGCCTTCTTCATGGAGAGCGCGATGCGGTTTCGTTCCAGATCGACCTCGAGGACCGTCACACTCACCCGTTGCTGCACGGAAACGACATCGGTCGGGTTTTTGACAAACGCGTCGGCCATTTCGCTGATGTGAACCAGACCGTCCTGATGGACGCCGATGTCGACGAAAGCGCCGAACGCGGTGACGTTGGTGACCACGCCCGGCAGAATCATGCCCGGCCTCAAGTCCGTGATCTGGTTGACATGACCGGCGAAGGCGACGGTTTCGAAATTTTTGCGGGGGTCGCGGCCCGGTTTGTCGAGTTCGGCCAGGATGTCCCGCAGGGTGGGCAGTCCGATCTTGTCGTCGACATATCTCGTGAGGTCGATTTTTTTTCGGCGCGCCGCATCCTGCATCAGTTCGGCGACACTGCAGTCTTGATCCCGAGCCATGGCGTCGACCACGGCATAGCTCTCCGGGTGCACGGCGCTGGCATCCAGTGGGTTGGCGCCACGCTGAATCCGCAGAAATCCGGCCGACTGTTCAAAAGCCTTGGGCCCCAGCCGCGGGACGCTTTTCAATTCCACCCGCGAAGTGAAAGGCCCTTTTTCGTTGCGAACGACCACGATGTTGGCAGCTAACTGGGGGCCGAGCCCCGAGACGTAAGTGAGCAGTTCGACGCTGGCGCGGTTGACATCCACTCCGACGGCGTTGACACAGCTGATGACGACATCGTCGAGGGCTTTTTTGAGGTCGGACTGGTCGACGTCGTGCTGGTATTGGCCCACGCCGATCGATTTCGGATCGATCTTGACCAGTTCGGAAAGCGGGTCCATCAGGCGTCGGGCGATCGATACCGATCCGCGTACGGTGAGGTCCAGGTCCGGGAATTCGCGGCGCGCGGCTTCCGATGCCGAATAGATCGACGCGCCGCTTTCGTTGACCAGCAGGACCGGAATAGCCTGGAGGGTGTCGATTTTACGAACGAGGGCCTCGGTCTCGCGACCTGCCGTTCCGTTTCCGATCGCTACAGCTTCAATCGAAAACCGACGGCAGAGTTCGGCAATTTTTTCGGCTGCCTGGCGATCCTGGCGCTCGCTTAAATGCGGATAAACCGTTTCGTGGTGCAACAGCTTGCCCTGGCGGTCCAGGCAGACGACTTTGCAGCCGGTGCGATAGCCCGGATCGATGCCCATCACGCGACTGGCGCCGAGCGGCGCGCTGAGCAGCAGCTGCCGCAAGTTGCTGGCGAAGATGCGGATGGCCTGTTTGTCGGCGCGTTGTTTGGTGACCAGCCGCAGTTCGGTTTCCATGGCGCGCGACAGCAACCGCCGGTAGCCGTCATTCAACGCCAGTCTCACCTGGGCGGCGTCCGGGTCGTCTCCGTTCACAAAGAGGTCCTCGAGCAGGGCCAAGGCGTCGGCTTCCGCCGGCGCCATGGCCAGATTGAGAATATCCTCTTTCTCTCCGCGCCGCATGGCCAGAATCCGGTGGGAGGGTGCGGTCGCTGCTGGCTCGTTCCAGTCGAAATAATCGCGATACTTCGCTCCCTCGGTCTCTTTGTCTGTGGCCACCTCGCACCGGATAATTCCTTTGCGCACATAGAGCTCACGCATGCGTTCGCGTGCCCCGGGGTCTTCGTTGATGATTTCAGCGATGATGTGGCGGGCACCCTGCAGAGCGGCCTCGATCGATTCGACCCCTTTTTGCGGGTCCACGTAAGCGGCGGCCAGCTGCACCGGGTCCCGGCCCTTCTGTTCCTGGATTTCCCGGGCCAGCGGCTCCAGGCCTTTTTCGCGGGCCACGGTGGCCTTCGTGCGTCGCTTGGGTCGAAAAGGCAGGTAGAGATCTTCAAGCACCGCCAGCGTTGGCGCGGCCGATACCTGTTCCTTCAGCTCGTCGGTAAGGTGGCCGTTGGTTTCAAGGGACTTCAACACAGCCGCTTTGCGGCCGTCGAGCTCCTCGAGCTGGTGTAGCCGGTCCCGGATGGCGGTGATGGCTACCTCGTCGAGGCTGCCGGTGGCTTCCTTGCGGTACCGGGCAATGAACGGCACGGTGCCGCCCTGGCCGAGAAGATCGGCAACGGCGTCGATCTGTTTCGTCGCAATGTTGAGTTCGGCGGCAATGGTCGCGATATGCTCCAAGCTCCAGGTTCCTTTCTGTCGTGAGAGATTTTTCCAGTCGGGCGCGCATCGGGAATGGATGTTGATGGCAACGTAATTGAAACGACTGGCCATATATGCGACCATGGCCGTAAAGTCAAGGGCCGCAAGAATCCATAGTTCTTGAAGAAATCAGCGTTTTCGTGTATAATTTTGAAGTCTTAACTCGAGTTGATTTCGACCAGCGGCCGGTTTCGCCCGCCAGAGGATCAGGAAATGAAATTAAACAGATGGCTGGGTGAAGGATCTCTAAAAGACAAGAACCTGTCCTACAAGCTCAACATTATCTTCGGCCTTTTTTTCCTCTTTCCGGTTTTCGGTTTTCTTTACTTCGGCTACAAGTACAATATTCTCACCGACCGTTATGTCCCGGTTTTTTTTATGGGAGTGTTGGTTTTTTCGCTGGTTGGCTTCATCATCCTCAGAAGCCTCTTCGACAAAATCGCCACCATCTCCCAGGATATGACGAAAGACTTTTTCGCCGACATGGCCGGGGAGAAAATAAAGACCGGCGCGGACGAACTGCAGAACATCGTTGAATCTTTTTCGGCTCTCCAAGAACAGTTCGGCAGCACCTTTCATCAGCTTGAAAAGAAGGCTTCGGAAATAGCGATTCTCAAAGAACTCTCGGAGCTGTGCTACGTCACCTTCGATCCCGAAGAAATTCTTTACGTCACTCTGGAGCGGGCCCTGATGCTGACCCGCTCGGACCTGGGGTCGGTGTTGAGCATTGAAAAAAAAGCGCGCAAAGAATTTGTGGTCAAAGCCAGCGTCGGCTTGGGTGAATACGTCAAACTGGGCGACCGCATCGACTTCGAAACCAGCATTGCCAAGTACGCGGTCATCAACAAGTCGCCGCTGGTGGTCAAGGATGTTGAAAAAGACCGCCGCTTCGGCCGGGCCAATCTGCCGCACTACGGCACCAAGTCCTTTATCTGCATGCCGATCAAGACCAGCAAAGAGATCATCGGTGTTATGACGCTTTCGCGCAAGGACGACGCCCGGGTTTACGGTCAGGAAGACATCGAAGCGCTCACGCCGCTGCTTAGCAACGCCGCTTTCACATTCGAGAACCTGCGGCTGATCAAGGAGAACGAACGCGGTTTTCTGCAGCTCAGGTCGATCGAAAAAATCTTCAAGATCATCAACTCCAGTTTCCGGGACAGTGAGCTGCTCCAGGCCGTTTTGGGTGAGATGCACACCGTCATTGGCTTCGACATTGCGCTGGTGTTGACGAAAAACAGCCAAAAGCCCGGTTACTTGACCGTTTTCGACATGGCGGCGCACGGGCCTACCGATGTCACGAAAGGTGCTCAACTGCAGTACAGTGAAACCGTCATCGAAAAAGTCCTCAATCAGGAGGCGACTCTGGTCATCGATGACACCCGATCGGCGGGAGCGATGTTCAGCGAGGATGGCACCGACCGCGACGCCGACGACATTTTAGAGGAGCTCTTTCTGAAAAACGGCCGCAGGACCTGTCTCCTGTCGCCCTTGCGCAGCGACGGGGTGGTCACCGGCGTTTTGGTAATGTCCGCCAAAACTCAAAGGCTCTTCGACGGAGTGCAGAACCTGGTCGAGTGGATCGCCAACGGGTTGTCGATCGCGATCGAACGCAACCGCCTGTCGGCCGCCGTTCTCAAACGCAATCGCGAGCTGGAAACGATCAAGCAGGTCGGCAGCGCGCTGGCCTCTTCGACCTTCGACATGAAAAAAGTCCTCAAATACACCATGGACATGGTCAGGGTCCTGATGAATGTCGAAGCCGGGTCGTTGTTGATTCTTGAGAAAGGTGAACTGGAGCTGGCCGTGGCCTTCAACACCCAGTTGTCGTCGATGAAGAAGTTTCGTCTCAAAATTGGTCAGGGCATTGCCGGCTATGTGGCCGCCCGGGGAGAGGCGATCATCGTCAACGACACTCAGAAATCCCCGCATTTTTTTCCGGGTGTCGACAAGTACACCGGTTATCTGACCCGCTCGGCGCTGTGCGTGCCCATGATTTCCCAGGGAAAAGTGATCGGCGTGATCGAAGTCCTCAACAAGATCAACGGCGACTTCTCCTCCAACGATGAAGACCTGCTCCAGTCGATAGCGGCTTCGGTCAGCATCGCCATCGAAAATGCGCGCCTCTACAAGGAGACGGTCTCGATGGCCGAACACGAACGCGGCGTGCGCCGCATGTTCCAGAAATTTGTGCCCAAGGCCGTCCTGGAAAACATCATCCAGGGCGAGCGCACCGGTCGGGGCGTCGTCGACGAGGTCAAGACCGTCAGCTTGCTCAACATCGACATCAGAGGGTTTACCGAACTGGCCATGGAAATGGGCCCGCAAAAAACCGTCTCGATTTTGAACAATTTCTTTTCGATCATGGGAGAGATCGTCTTCAAGCACAACGGCATTGTCGACAAATATCTCGGCGATGGGTTTCTGGCCCTTTTCGGTGCGCCGGTATCGAGTGTGCGGGATGCCGACAATGCCGCGGCCGCGGCATTGGAAATGAAAGAGGCGATTGCTCCGATCAACAAGATCTTCGAAAAGGAATTGGGAATTGCCCTCCACATCGGCATCAGCGTGCACACTGGGGACGTGGTGGTCGGCAACATCGGGTTCGACAAGAAAATGGACTACACGGTAATCGGAGACGCCGTCAACACGGTCTTCAGGCTGCAGGAACTGACCAAATCTTACCCGAACGGTATCATCATCGGCGAGAACACCCGGCGCGCAGCCCAATCCAAGTTTCGGCTCCGCAACCTCCACAACGCCCTCGGCGATTTGAGTCTTTACGAACTGCTCGGTATCGAGGGCCGGTAGTGCCGTGTCATCTTTGAAGTCTCTCGACTGCCTTGAGCGGCGCAATTGAACGCGCATAGCATTCCCATCAAGGTTCAGCACTGTCTCTGGCTGCCGCCTCCAGTTTGATCGAAGAGGAAACTTTTAAGTTCCGGTGAAAAATTCCCAATCGCAAATAACAAATAACAAGCAAATCACAATGACCGAAATTCGAAATTCCAAACTATTGGACGGAAACGAGAACCACGCGCATATCCATGACATTGGTATTGGTGGGGCCGGTGAACAGCAACTCCCCGGTATTTTTAAAGAAACGGTAAGCGTCGTTGGCCGCCAGGTAACGCCGATAGTCCAGACCCAGGGTTTCGGCCTGCGCGATAGTCGTTCCGTCGACGATGGCCCCGGCGGCATCCGTCGGACCGTCGGTTCCGTCGGTGCCGGCGCTCAAGGCGACGACGCCGGTGAGGCCGGCGATTTGCGGTGCAAGGGCCAGTGCGAATTCCTGGTTCCGCCCGCCGAGACCCTTGCCGCGAATCACGACCGTTGTCTCTCCGCCGGAGAGGATGCAGGCCGGCGGAGGTACCGGGTGGCCGGACTTGAGCACCTCCTTGATAATGCCGCCGTGCAGAAGGGCCGCCTGACGAGTGTCGCCTTCCAGCATCGAGGACAGAATCAGGGGCCGGTAACCGATTCTTGCAGCTTCGGCGCCGGCCGCTTTGACGGCATCGAGGTTGCTGCCGACGATCAGTTGAAATCCATGCCCAAAAACAGGGTCCGTCGCTTTGGGCGTTTCCGGTATATCGCCGGCCGCCCCGGCCCTCAGGTGTTCAACCACAACCTCCGGCAGTTTGTCGGCAATCCGGTAGTCGTCCAAAATGGCCAGGCAATCCTCGAACGAGCTGGCATCCGGAACGCAGGGACCCGAGGCGATCACATCCAGATCGTCGCCCACGACATCCGAGAGGATCAGGGTTACGAGCGTCGCGGGGTGCACGGCCCGGGCCAGTAGACCCCCTTTGATGGCCGAGGTGTGCTTGCGGATGGCATTGATTTCGTGAATGGTCGCCCCGCAGGCGATCAGTACCTTTGCCGACGCCTGTTTGTCGGCCAGACTCAGCCCGGCAGCCGGCAACGGCAGGAGGGCCGATCCGCCGCCGGATATCAGACAAAGGACAAGATCGTCGTGTCCGGCTGATTCCGCGAGAGCGAGGACACGGCGGGCCCCCTCCTCGCCACAGTGATCCGGAACGGGGTGGCCGGCTTCGACGATCTGGATGCGGCCCAGATGGGCCAGGTGACCGTATTTCACGATCACGATACCTGCTGTGATCCGCTCGCCCAGCAGACTCTCCAGGGCCTTTGCCATGGCGGCGGCGGCTTTCCCGCAACCGATCACGTAGATGTTTTTAAATTCGGCGAGATCGTAACAGCGGTCACCGACCCAAAGCCGCTCGGCTTCGATCCGGCAGTAACGGGCAACTGCGCTCTCAGGCGCAACGGCCGCCAGACCGGCCCTAAAGATCGACTCTGCAGCTGCACGCATTTTCTTTATGTTTTTATTGGCCTTTTGCAATGCCTCCTCCAATACGTGACCGTCGTTTCAACGGCTGTCTATAAGTCATGAAACAACGGAAACTGATTCGTGGTTTTAATAAAACCCGGAATGGACGCTTAGGATAGATAAAATGAGCCGAACTGTCAAAAATATTGATCTTCTCGTCAACTTGACAAGCCGCACGGTTATCAGTAATTAGTGTCCATTCCGAAGCATTTTTGGTCTGGAGACAATTATGGAAACCATGGCGGGAGAACTCAAGGGCCATTTTTTGATGGCCATGCCCGGATTGCTCGATCCGAATTTCAACCAAACCGTTACAGTCATTTGCGAACACAACCAGGAAGGTGCCATCGGCCTCGTCATCAACCGCTCGCACTCCTTCTTGACGTGCGAAGAGATATTCAAGGAGTTAAAAATAGAATACACACCGAAGGCCTCTTCGCTTCCGGTCCACATCGGCGGACCGGTTCACACCGGTGAGATTTTTATGCTCCACGGACCGCCCTTTTCCTGGGATGCCTGTTTAATGATCAGCCCGACTCTCGCTATGAGTAACAGCCGCGATATTCTCGAGGCGATCGCCATGCGTCGCGGGCCGCAGGATTTTATTTTGTGTCTGGGGTGTGCCGGGTGGGGGCCGGGACAGCTGGAAGCGGAAATAAGAGAGAACGCCTGGCTGACCTTCCCGGCCCAGGAAGAGATCATCTTCGGACGACCGATAGAAAGCCGCTGGGAGGAGGCCATGAAGCGCCTGGGCATCGACCCGTCACTGCTGTCGTCTACGGCCGGAAATGCCTGAGCGGGCCGTCCATTTTTAACAGGCGGACCATCGGGTTGCTGCAGGATGCCGGGGGAGTTGTGAGTAAGGAAGCAAAAAATCGGCGGCCTTCAGCGGGTTAACCTTTCATCTCGGAACTTTGGGCTACCTTCGGCTTCTTTTTTTTGAGACACGCCTTGTCTTTTCTCACAAAGGCGCATAGCTTGGGATTGTGATATTCTTTGCAGTTGAGCGGATTGTACAGCGGACATTCTGGGTGTTTTTCTGACATGGACAGACTTTTTCCTTTAAATCTTATACCGACCGTCCGAAATCGCATCGGTCCCTCATAGGCTCCGGTCGTATCCGTTTGAATTCCATAGCACGAAACCCATGCCAGCACAACCGCCGAAATTCAGCCGGACATATGAAGAGGCAGCGGAACCGGGTTGCGGTGCTGAAGTAACCATCAATAGTAGCGTGGATAATGGATCGTTATCGTGATTACAAAAAAGAGCTTCTGATCATCAATCGCGGCCTTGAGGCGCTGCTCTCCTCGGGGGTATCCATACCGGGGATGCCCAGAAGTGCTTTCGAGGATTGGAGCCGATCATGTCAAACATTGAAGCGCCAGCTCTCAGAAGAGACGCTTCGCATCGCCGTGGTCGGTGCCATTAAATCGGGCAAGAGCACCTTCTTGAATGCTCTGCTGGGAGGCGATTATTTGAAGCGTGGGGCCGGGGTTATCACCTCCATCGTGACCCGCATCCGCGGCGGGAAGCATCCCAAGGCCCGGCTGATATTCAAGTCATGGGGCGAAGCCAACCGGGAAATAGTTGCGGCCCTGGCCCTTATTCCGGCGGGAAACAAGCTGGCCGACAAGGACCAGTTCGATATCCGTGACACCGAACGGCGTACGGCGCTCAGGTCACTGCTCGACAGCCTTCCGGTCGAGCAGCAGGTCTCCCAGGGCGCACGCAATTTGAACACGGCTCTGCTGACCAGCTACTCAAATGGCTACGACCGAATCCGGGATTTTATGTCGACCGAGAATGCCGAGAGGATTCTTGATGACGGCGACTGGCACGACCACTGGCGGTTCGTTAGCGATGATGCACTGGCGGTTTATCTCAAAGACCTGCAGTTGGAGTTGGCGAGCCGTGATCTGGACAGTGACACCGAATTTGCCGACTGCCAAGGCAGCGATTCGCCCAATCCGCAGCACCTGGCCATGATTCAGGATTATCTTCAGCAGGCGCATTTGATCATTTATGTCGTCAGCAGCCGTACCGGTGTGCGGGAAGCCGACATCAAGTTTCTGTCTATCATACGGAAAATGGGGTTGATCGAAAACCTTCTTTTCGTGGTCAATACCGACATCAGTGAGCACGAATCGGTCAACGACCTGCAAAACCTGGCAGGGCGTGTGTCCGGCGAGCTGGGGTTAATTGCGTCCGCACCTGAACTCTACACTTTTTCCGCCCTTTACCGCCTTTTCGGTGAGATCAGAGAGAGCTTGACCGAAAAGGATCAACTGCGGCTGGCGCAATGGGACAAACAAAGGGAAATTGTCGGCTTTTCAAAAGCCGAACAGAAACGGTTTGCCCGAGATCTCGAACAAAGATTGGTTCGCAAACGCTACCAACTGATGCTCAAAAGCCAGATCGAACGTCACGGCGTTATCCTGGCCGGCGTGAGTGATTGGATCGGCATCAACCGCGAATTGTTGTCCCGCAGCGACGGCGATGCCCGCCGGATTGCCGACGGCATTGCCCAGCAGCAGGAGCGAATCAGCCAGATCAAAACGGTTGTTGCGACCACAATCGCCGGAGCCGTGCCGAAAATCAAAAAAGAATTGAGCGCCGACGTCAACCGATTCTTCGAATTTCCTTCCGGAGCGTGCGCCAGCCAAACCATCGGATTTGTCCGTGATTACCGGGTCGATTTCACCCAATTCCAACATAGCCTGCAGGACAACGGCTTCCTCAACACCCTGTACCTGGTCTTTCAAGAATTCAAACTGGCCCTCGATACGACGATGACAAACGTCGTCTACCCCGAGATCGTTCAATTCGTACGCCGGGAAGAAGAAAAAATTCAACATCACATCGCCTCCATTTTTCAGCCTTACGAGGGGATTGTCGATCAGGGCCTCTCGGAATTGAGAAACGTATTGAACGGATTCGACATCGATCGGCGCCCGGACCGACATTTCCGCCCCCAGGACCTTCCGAGCGTTGCCGCCGTCAAGGAATCCGCCGGCTTGAAGCTGCCGCCGCTGGTCGCGTTTTTAGGATATTCAACTCAAATAAAAACCGAAGCCTTCATCTCGCTGGGTTTTTTTTCGGTCGCCAAGTTTTTCAAGACGGTTTTCAAGAGCAAGAAAACCGGGCACAAGGGGTCGCATGTCAAGGCGCTCCAGAAAAGTGTGCGCCGGATGAAACGCTTGACCGAAGATTCTCTTCAATTTCAATTCAAGGATTACCGGGAAAACCTGAAGTTCACCTACCTGTTCCGCTTGTTGGAGGAGGTCGCGCAGCGCCTGGTCGAAACCCTGACGGATCGTTTCCAGGCATACGGCGGCGACACGACCGACATCTCGGCCCACTTCGACCGGCAGCATTCCGACAGACAGCACATTGCAACTCTTATCAAGGATATGCAGATCACGGCCGGTGATATCGACGACATGATTTCGCGCTTGCGGCAGGCGGTCGAAAACCAACAGGCCTGAGCTCGTTTTTTGAGCCTTAGGGTCATGGAAATAAATAATTCCACAATATGGCGCCGAATGTGGGTTCGTCGCCAAGGCGCATCCACCGGCGCATATCGGGATATGTGCCGGC